>DASQMM010000050.1:0-5900 GCA_035645495.1 Brevibacillus sp.
CTGCAATCCGCACACTGGAGATCGGCGTGCGCTCAGACGGCTTCAAGACAAAGGTATTGCCTGCCGTGATTGCAATGGGGTACATCCACATCGGCACCATGACCGGAAAGTTGAATGGCGTGATTCCAGCGACGACGCCGAGCGGGAAGCGAATGACATGGCTGTCGATACTCTTGGCGATATTGGGCAAGGTCTCGCCCATTAACAGGGTCGGCATGCCGCAGGCGAATTCCACCATTTCGAGTGCCCGCAGTAGCTCAGCATGTGCCTCCGGAAGGTTTTTTCCGTTCTCCATGGTAATCATCCGCGCCAATTCGTCCTCGTGCTTGGTCAACAAATGATGGAAGCGAAACATGATGCGTGCCCGGTCCACTACGGGCGTCTCACTCCATGCCGGAAAGGCTTCCTTTGCTGCCTGAACTGCCTTGTCCACATCCTGTTTGGTGGAAATTGGGACTTGCGAAAGAATTTCTCCCGTTGCCGGATTCGGTACATCCTCGTAGCGTGAGGTTTGCGCTTCGATCCACTGCCCGCCGATGTAATTTTTCAAAGGTTGGGTGACAGTTGTATAGCTCATCCTATCAACTCCTAGCGTTCATATTTCTTCTCAGCCTTATTTTATCGGAATTTTCAATCCATTATCACTAGACAAATCGTCATTGGTTGACTTACATTGATCTTACAGAGTGTCTAGTTCCTCCTAATGGAGTCGGTAACGAGGTGGAAGATGAGCAATGATTGGCGTTTGACTGTAGGGGAAGCGCTGCGCCGTCCTTCTTTTCAACACGCCCAGGTGGTCGCAGGGAGCAAAGGCTTGTCCCGTCCCATTCGCTGGGTTCACGTACTGGAATCTGCCGATACAGGTAAGTTTTTAAACGGGGGCGAACTGATTCTCACTACCGGATTGGGCTTTGGGGAAGCAAAAGAAAAGCGCCTTGCCTATCTGTCTGAGCTGATACATCGCAAAGCAGTCGGATTATGTGTAGAATTGGGCACCTATCTGCCGTTGATCCCTCTGGATATGCTGGAAATGGCGGATCATCACCAGTTTCCCTTGATCGTCTTTCATCAGCCTGTCCGTTTCGTCGATATTACACTCGATCTGCATGAGCATTTAACGAATCGGCAGCTCCGGGCCTTGCGCGACCTCGAATCCTATTCGCGAAGTCTGCAACAGCTTAGCTTGCAGTCACACGGTTTGCCGAAGCTGCTCCAGCATTTTCAATCTGCTGTACAGACACAAGTTTTTCTCTTTACGCCCGATTCCGTCCCGCTGTTTTCTCCTCCGGTCGCACAAGTGGTTCAAACGGAGCTTTCTTCTTTGATGCGCGAGCACTTTGTAGCGGATAACAAGGCGAACCCCAATGCACATTTTTTACCCTTGAATGATAAAAAACAGATTGTCTACCAGCCAGTGATGGCCATGGGGCATCTTCTCGCTTATGTCGGCATGGTTCTGTACGAGCGAACAGCCGATGAATTCATTCTCCTTACGCTGGATAACACGGTTCATGCGATCGCGCAGATTCTGATGCGCAAGATGTTTGTGGAAGAGCAGGCCCTGGCGATGGAGTATCGATTATTCGACGATCTGCTCGCCAGACGTCCGTTGACAGAGGAACAGATCCGTACGATCCTGGGTATATCCGCCTCTGCACGTCCGCCAGCTTATCATCTGATGATGCTTGCTTTTGAACGGAATGGCGGCCAGGAAGAGAATCTACCGCCCCATGATGCAACGGCCGTATTTCGTTCGTTGCTGGAGCGTTTGGGCTTTCGTCCCTTTATCCGCTGTGTCGGCAATCGTTTTACGTTTCTGCTTGTGGAAAAACAGCCGGTCAGCCGTCCCCGCAAACTGCTGGATCGAGTCATGGCCGAGCTGCAGCGGATACTTACCCAATTGATGGGGGCTGATACCACAATCCGGTTCGGGGTCAGTCGCAGCAGCCACCGCTTCTCTGAGGCGTCCAAGCATATGGCTGAAGCTGAGCAAGCGCTTTTGTTTCAGCATGAGTCTGCTAGTCCCTATTTCGCAGATCTCGGTTTGTTCCGGCTGCTTTTCCATATTCCCCAGGAGCCGGTGCTGCAAAGCTTTATTGCAGATTATCTGGGTCCGTTGATCCAATATGATGAAAAACACGGCTCCTCCCTCGTCCACACATTGCGGGTCTATCTCGATTGCCATCTCTCCAAACAGGAGACGGCCGAGAAACTGTTTATCCATCGGCAAACGCTGTACCATCGTCTGGAAAAGATCAAAGAATGCCTCGGAGAAGATTATACCTCGCCGGAACGCCGGATCTGTCTGGAGATTGCGCTTCGCTCGCTAAGCTGGGTGCAGAAGTTCCCTGCGTATCAGATCCATAAATAGGGAAAAGGCGTGTGAGCTGCTCGGCAGTCACACGCCTTTTCCTATCGATACGATTCAGCCAATGAAATGGCTTGTGCCCTCATGAGGAAGGAGGATTATGTCCAAGTTATGGGCGTTTTGGGGATCCATTCGGGGACAGTTGCCAGCCTGATTACTTAGCAGAAATGGCAGGTTTGACTCTCAACAGTTCGTTCGTTTTCAGAATTTTGCCAAAGCCGCTTCCTTTTACAACTTCTTTCAAACTTGGTTTTGCTGGGTACATGAGCTACACCTCCTTTCTTTTCTCTTATCTGCAACCTCTTGATTTTGATTATAGAGGGTGTCTTGGGAAAAATCTGTAACGATCATCACAAAACGAAAAAAATTAGTCCAGGCAACGCTGAAAATCTGCCCACGTCAACTCGGCAAGCTGCTCGGGATTCCATTCTTCTTGTGGAATCTCTGTCAAGCGAATCGCCTGATTTTGCATCGCTTCCTGCACCAGATTTCGGGCGAAGCGTCCATTGCCGCCGATGCCATGCTCACCGGCAATGGACGCGAGCCTTGCTGCCAGCTTTTCAACTGTTTCGCTCGTGATCAGATAGCCTGCGTTCTTCGCTTCCCATTCTACGATCTGCACAAGCTGGTCCACCGTATAGTCCGGAAAATGGATATACTTTTTAAACCGGGAGACCAGCCCCGGATTGCTTAGCAACAAACGATTCATTTCCTCTGAGTAACCAGCGAGGACAACCACCAGATTTTCGCCATGTCTCGTCATTTCCTCTACCAGCGTATGGACGACCTCTTGCCCGTAGTCCTGTTCACTCGTACCAAACAAGGAATATGCTTCATCGATAAAAAGCACTCCCCCGAGGGCTTCCCGGATTTTCCTTTTTGTCAACGCTGCCGTCTGCCCGACATACCCCGCCACGAGATCTGCTCTGCTGGCTACGACGAGATGTCCCCGCTTCAGATAGCCAATTTCCTGGAGAATTTGGGCGTACAAGGCAGCCACCGTCGTCTTGCCAGTTCCGGGATTCCCCGTAAAGACAGCGTGCAGCTCCACGGGGCTTGCCTTCATTCCCCTCTCTGCACGCTCTTTTTGGACGCGAACAAAAGCTGTGATTTTCTTCAATTCGGCCTTTACCTGTTCCAGCCCGATCAACCCTTGCAAGCGCTCGGATGCAGCAGCAGTCTCCTCCCTAGAGGTATCTGACTGAATATCTTCCGGGTAAAGTACGGTGAAGTCGCTCCATTGCAGGTCTTTGCCAACCGTCGCTTTTCCCTTGGCGAAAATCGCGTCCAGAATGAGGTTGGCTGCCGTCCGGGCATTGCCAAAGCTCTCGTCAACCCGGGATTTTTCGATGCGCTGCCGCAAGCTGCGGCTCGCTTCCTCTGTGAGGAGATAGTCATTTCGCTCTGCAACTTGGGAAGCGATCTGCACCAGCTCATCGGTCGTATAATCGGGCAGCAGAAAATGGCCGGTCTCTGGAAAGCGGCTGTATAAGCCGGGATTGGCGTACAAAAAATTCCGCATTTCTTCGGGATAGCCAGCCAGCATGACGACAAAACGCCCGGCATACTCTCCGCCTGTCATCGCTGCTACTAGCGTGTCAATCGCAGCCTGTCCATAATCGCTGCCGGAGCTGTCCGCACGTTTCAAACTATAGGCTTCATCAATAAAAAGAACCCCGCCGTCTGCACGTTTGACTGCATCCATGACTCGCTGTTCCGTCTGACCGACATAGCCGCCCACCAGATGAGAGCGGTCCACTTCAATCAACTGTCCGGATGCGAGCAGACCCAGTTCCTTGTATAAGCGGGCGATCAGACGCGCCAAGGTCGTTTTCCCCGTGCCGGGATTGCCCATCAGCACGAGGTGAAGCGGCAATTCATCCTGCATATGCCAGCCCTTTTCCTCACGCTTTTGCCGATATTGCAAAAACTGGGCAAGCTGGCGGACACGCTCCTTGATCTCTTCCAGTCCGATCAACCCTTCCAATTCTTCAAGGGCCGATGAGTCTGTCTTCGCCGGAGTTTCTGTTGTGTCCTGTCGCAGCTCCAAATCCTGCCAGAGCTGATCCAGACGGTTTTTCTGCTCCTGAATGGAGCGAATGGTCTCTTGCAGTTGTCCCAACAACTCTGTGGAAAAAAAGACGCCTGACAGCGAGGCAGCATAAGCATCCACCTGAAGCTGCAATTTCTCGACAAGTTCTTCGCGCTCTATAAAAAGCCGGTTCAAATCAGCCGCCCATGTTATGGTCTGCTCATCCGCCAGTTTGCGGGCCAGCTCCTGGATATGAGCGATGTTGGCAAGCTGCCGGGCAGTATATTGCTTGGCTTCTCCAGCAAGCTGCGTCAAAACCTCTACATTTCTCCTGCGCGTCACTACATTATCAGTCTCCCGAATGGTCGGGAAATTTTCGTTTAATGCTTGTTCCTCTCGCAAACGCAGGATCTCCTGACGAAGCAACAGCTCGTGGGCAGCACGGTATTCCGGGTCCAACTGGACAGCCCGCTCCAACCATTCCCTCGTCATGCGATACCCGCCCGCTTTGTTCATACGTAGCAAAGAAAGACACGTCAGCACGACCGCTTCTGCCTGATCCAGCCATTCCAGCGGTTCCTCTGATCTTCGCTGTTCGATCTCTTCCAGCATCGCCATGCAGGTTCCTTCCGAAAGCTCTGCCGTTTTGGGAGGCACCTTGCGCCACTGCTGGATCGTGGTGTACAAATCCCGTTCCTGAAGCTGATCCATGTCATTGCTCCTTCCGCTCCATACCTTCTTTCCTGTTGTAGCATATTTTAAGCAGGATGAAAAGAAAACGCTGCCCCCAACGACAGGAAGCAGCGCACTTGTCAACTCTTATACGTTTATATTGCCCATTTCTACATCTGCGGAAAAATGAGCTTGGGCTGCGTCGAATACATCTTCTTCCGACTCGGCAGCAATTTTGAACATCGTCACGACTTTTCCGCCGCTGCGAACCTGCACATTGTACTGCGAATCCCCGTCATAGGTAGTGGCAAAATGATACTCTCTGCCATTCACATTTATATTGCGCTCCACAGTGGACACCTCCTACCATAGTGTGCGCAGGAGGCATCCCTTTTAGCCAGCGAAAAGCCAATGTGCCTGTTAGACCGGGGAAAACTGGGACAGTACGGCGGGTTGGCGGATTTGTTCACCTGACGGCAATCCTACGATCAAGGTACCGGAATCCTCCGCGTCAGACGATTCCCATTTTATGGTAAATATTTGCGGAGTAAAGGCATCCTCTTCATCCAAAGTCTCCAGCATGGCGCGCAATGTATCTGCCGTCATGGGGACAGGTATGCTGCTTTTCTCCTCATCGGGAATAGACAACCACTTCGGTGCATCCGCAAAATACTGTACCGTATCAAGCAACAGGGAGACCTGCTGCCAGTTTAGCGGGGAAGTAAATGCTGTGAATGGAACTGTCATGCTACCCTCATCCTTTTTTCTCACCGGATTCATCTGAAAACAGGCTGATTTGTTCTTCCGGTTTTTTCCCGGAAGCCGTAT
>DASQMM010000051.1:0-5235 GCA_035645495.1 Brevibacillus sp.
AGCACCTGACTTGTAATCAGGGGGTTGTGGGTTCGATTCCTATCGCCGGCACCATTTTTATTGGGGTATAGCCAAGCGGTAAGGCAACGGACTTTGACTCCGTCATTCCTAGGTTCAAATCCTAGTACCCCAGCCATTTGCACGAGCCATTAGCTCAGTTGGTAGAGCATCTGACTTTTAATCAGAGGGTCGAAGGTTCGAGTCCTTCATGGCTCACCAGTTTTTACGAATACAATGCGGGTGTGGCGGAATGGCAGACGCACCAGATTTAGGTTCTGGCGGGAGACCGTGGGGGTTCAAGTCCCTTCACCCGCACCATACGGTAAAAACCCTTGGGATATCAAGGGTTTTTTTTATTTTGTCTGTGCACCTACTACAATTTGTAAAAGTCCGCCATGTAGATGTGGGGTGCCAACTGGGGAAAAGATGAACACCTCCACTCTCAAGTGAAGGTGCCTAAATAAATTAATCCTCCAGTTCAGTTATTACCTTTGAAGCGAACTTTTCGTCCGGTGTAGGAAACATCTGAAATTGATGACGTTTTTCAATTTCGCTTTCGTCCAAAGAAGAAGAATTTGAAGATGTTACGTTCTCTTTGCTAGTAGATTGATCCTTCTGTGCATCCTGATTTCTCAAGAATGTCTCACCTCCTCAACATAGTAATGTGTTCGAAATCGTCATTGCTTATCCAGGAAACGGTACTTGGGATGAACCATAGCGTTGGCAATATCAACCTTGGCTATAATCAGCCCTCGAAGGGTTTTGCAGGCTTGGAAAGGGTGTTACGATAAAGAGGGAAACTTGTAAAAACGGAGGAATCGATTTGCAAAGAGACGGATTGCTTCAACAAATCACCTATATTGACGGCATTACCATTATCGATACTTCCGGAACGATCCTCTTTTCAGTGAAATTTAACCCGCGTTTTGCCTCTGCTGATGAGAAGACGGATGAAATAGTCGGAGAAAATCTGTTTACGTCCTTTCCGATGCTAAATGAACAAACAAGCACACTCTATCACGCATTGAAGACGGGGCGCCCCATTTTTCGCAATCGTCAGGAGATCATCGATTTTTCCGGTAAAAAAATAGAGACGACCAATGTGACCCTTCCCATTAAGACAAACGGAAAAGTGATTGGGGCCATCGAGTTGTCAAAAGATATCAGTGAGAGCAAGCAGGCAGTAGATGAGTTTATTGAACTGGACGCAAGCCTGTTTTTGCCAGACAGGCAGAGCGAGGGAAATATTCAGCCCGAGGCAGCCCGATACACGCTAGATGATATTGTGACAGCCAACGAACAGATGCTGGAGTTGAAGAGACAAGCAGAAAAAATGGCGCGGGGACGTTCACCCGTCTGCTTGTTTGGAGAGACCGGAACAGGGAAGGAACTGTTTGCGCAGGCGCTCCACAATGCCAGTGAACGGGCGGATAAACCATTTATTGCGCAAAACTGTGCGGCGATACCGGAAAGCTTGATGGAGAGCCTTTTGTTTGGCACAAAAAAAGGCAGCTTCACAGGGGCGGAGGATCGCCCAGGTCTGTTTGAACTGGCAGATGGCGGGACGGTATTTCTGGATGAACTCAACTCCATGCCTCATCATCTTCAGGCGAAATTGCTGAGGGTACTCGAGGACGGGATGATTCGCCGATTGGGGGACAAGCATACTCGGAAAGTAAATGTACGTGTGATTGCAGCATTGAACAAGCATCCGCGTCTCTGTGTAAAGGACGGAGAGCTTCGTCCTGATCTCTACTATCGAATATGTGTAATGGCTTTGCATCTGCCGCCCTTGCGCGAGAGAAGAGAGGACATTGAACTGCTATTGCCTTACTTCATTACGAAATATAACAAGCTATTGCAAAAAAACGTCCGCCATATCGTAAAAGGGGTACATGAGTACTTGCTGTCGCATGATTGGCCCGGCAATATTCGGGAATTTGAGAGCGTAGTGGAATTCGCGCTCCTGCTCAAAGATGAGAAAGAGGAGACCCTTCAGCGCAGCGATCTGGAGAAAGTCATTCGTCATCTGGTAGACGAAGAAGCGGAGCCCAATGGAGAGATCCAGGATGGGGGAGAAGAGGATTTTATACCGTTAAAAGAAGCGGTAGCTGCACTGGAAAGAAAAATGATCCAGAGGGCGATCCATAAAACAAAAGGGAATGTATCTCGAGCAGCACAATTACTGAGTATTCCGCGGCAGTCGCTGCAAAATAAATTGAGAGAATACGGGATCAAATAGCGAAAAGAAAAGCAGGATTCCCATTCGAAACGCTGCCTAAAAACAAACAATTAATGCCCGAAAACGAACAAGCAGAAAGAAATGCGGCAGAAAAAAGCACGGAAAAGATGGTGAATTTCCCAAGAAACAGGGATATCGCCGTCTTTTTTTACTGATTTTTTTATCAACTCATTGGCATGCTCCTTGCTAAGAAGGTGAGTATCTGGAACAAACGTATAAGGAGGATGTCCATCATGATCATCGGGACGTTTAAAGAATGTAAACAGGGTGAATCTCGCGTCGTGTTAACACCAAATGAGGTGTCCGAGCTGACAGCGGGAGGACATACCGTTCTTGTCGGAAAAGGAACAGGAGAAAATGCGGGATTTCCCGATGAGTCTTATCTGGAGGCGGGAGCGGTATTGAAGGAAAGCATGGAGGAAATCTATGCCGATGCCGAGTTGATTGTAAAAGTAAAAGAGATCTTGCCAGAAGAGTACGATTTGCTGCGAGAGGGACAAATCATTTTCACCTGCCTCCACCCAGCTGCCAATCGCGAAGAGGTAGATGTGCTGTTGGACAAAAAAGTGGTCGCATTCACAGCAGAGGATACCCATCAATACGGCTCTCCAAATGGAGAAGTAGCAGGAAAATTGGGGGCGCTTTGGGGCGCGCACTATCTGCTTAGTGTGAATGGCGGCATGGGCAAGCTGGTGGGTGGCATCGGAGGCGCACCGGGTATCCAGGCTCTCGTGATTGGTGCAGGAATCGTCGGGCGCAGCGCAGCCAACGTGCTTTCCTCACTGGGAGCAAGAGTGACAATGATGGACGTCAACATCGGTGTTTTGCGGGATGCACAGTACCTTTTGCCAAAAGGGATCGACACGATGTTCTCCAATCAGAGCAACATCCGGCAATTGCTGCCCCACGTCGACCTGGTGATCAACTGCGTCAAGTGGCCCAAACAACGGAAGGATCACCTGATTACCCGTGACATGCTGAAGCTGATGCGGAAAAAAGCCGTTATTATCGATATTAGTGCAGATGTGGGAGGGGCTATTGAGACATACAGACCCACAACCTATGAGGATCCTGTCTATGAAGTAGACGGCATCATTCACTTTGGGGTAGACAACATCCCGGGGGCTGCCCCGCATACGACTTCGATTGCCTATGCGGCTTCTGTCTTTGCTCACATTCAAGCAATTGCAGACCACGGACCGGAAGAAGCGGCACGCCGCAATCCGTATTTGCGTCGAGGATTAACAGCGTACAAGGGGATTCTTACCCACGAAGAGACATCTTTGATTCAGCAGCGGGAGCGAGTCAGTGCAGAAAAGCTCCTGGGAGTGTAGATGATAGAAGAGCGAAGAAGGGGGTAAAAAGATGGAAGCAACAGAAGCAGTTCATATGGGAATCATCTCACTGGTTCCTGCCGTGGTCTCCGTGATTCTGGCATTTTGGACACGGAATACGGTCTTTTCATTAGCAGTTGCTTGTTTCCTGGGAATTCTATTATCTGGCGGGGGCTTGCTCGGCTTTCCCGCCTTGATGAAAACGGCGCTCGGTACAACCAGCTTTTCGGGACTTCTTCTACTGGAATTATTCATTGGCGTCATGATTGCCTTTTTTCAACGAACGGGTGCGATTCAGAATGTAACGCTGATGCTGGAACGCCGTAAGTTTACTCGTGTGAAAACACAGGTAATGGCATGGTTTCTCGGCATGTTCGTGTTCTTCAGCGATTATTTCAGCCCGCTGTTTGTAGGCTCGACCATGCGCAATCTCGCAGACAAAGCAAGAATCTCACGTGAAAAACTCGCCTATATCGCGGACTCCACCTCCGCTCCGGTGAGCGTGCTGGTTCCCATTACGGGTTGGGCAGCCTATTTTACAGGCTTGTTAATCGGGGTTGGAACCATTACCAATGAAGCAGAAGCGATGTCTTTGTTCTTGCAAACGATCCCGTTCAATTTCTACGCGATCTTGTCTGTTCTGTTTGTAGGCTTGCTGGCGATGCGCGTCATTCCTGATTTCGGTCCGATGAAAAAAGCGGAGCGGCGAGCCATCGAAGAGGGGAAGGTGCTGCGTGACGGTGCTGATCCTCTGATGGGATCAGAATTGACGGATACACCGCCGTACGAAGGGATCAAGACCAACGTCTTTCTTAACTTTTTCCTGCCGGTGCTCATTGTCGTTGCCATCGCAGTTGGTACCTTCATGACCTTGAAATCCGCAAAAACCATGGAAGCCTTTTTGGCCGCTGCGGTCATTCTCGGAATCATCATGCGTTTTCAGGGAATTCCGTTTTCGGACATCATGAAGACGGCCACGGCGGGGATGAAAGGGGTCATGCCAGCGATCCTGGTATTGGCTTTCGCGTTTTCGCTCAACCAGCTAAGCAAGGATATGGGAACCGCTCACTACATTATTTCCGTCACGGAAAGCTGGTTAACGCCGCAGCTGCTGCCCTTTTTGATCTTTATCATCTGTGGCGTCATCTCCTTTGCTACAGGCACCTCATGGGGAACGTTCGCAATCGTGATGCCGCTGGCAGCACCGCTAGCGTTTACCTTTTCGGGAGGAGAAGTCTCTCTCCTGGTCGTAGCGACAATTGCTGCTGTTGCCGGCGGCGGAGTCATGGGTGACCATTGTTCGCCTCTGTCTGATACGACCGTGCTTGCTTCCACAGGAGCAGCGTCTGACCACATCGACCACGTCAAAACGCAGCTTCCTTATGCGCTGACGGTAGCCAGTATTTCCGCTGCTTTGTACCTGGTGATCGGCATGGTGTTTGTCTAAAAGTAACAAATCAGGATCATGGAAAGCCGGAGGATTTGCTCCGGCTTTTTTTGAATGAAAGTGAAAAGCTTGACTCCAAGGAAAGCACCATGCTAAAATAAACGTGTTCAAAACGAGTAGGACATACATACTCCTTATATGCGGATGTAGCTCAATTGGTAGAGCGTCGCCTTGCCAAGGCGAAGGTCGCGGGTTCGAGACCCGTCGTCCGC
>DASQMM010000052.1:0-4017 GCA_035645495.1 Brevibacillus sp.
GATACAGATTCACACCTGCTGAGACAATCATGTTATCCGTTCTGCCGCACAAAAAATAGTAGCCCTTTTCATCCCGGTAGCCGACATCCCCGGTCTCGATCCAGCCTTTGGAGCGATTCTTCATCGACCATTTGTTTTGGATGCATAATTGCCCGGGCTGACCGATCGCCACTTCTCTCTTGTGTTCATCCACGATTTTGATGCGCACACCCTCAATCTTGCGTCCGATCGTCCGGGCGGAATAACGGAGATCCTGTGGTGTCGCGATGATATTCAAGCCCGCTTCCGACGTGCCGTACAGATTGTACAAGACCGCTCCCAACTGCTCAGCCGTCTCTTTCACCAGCTTTGGGTTCAGCTCTGCTCCGCCAGAGGCGATACAGACAAGGGACTTCAAATCAGCTGCGTTGGTCCTCAGCATTCTATGCAGCATCAGCGGTACGACGGTGACGACGTCCACCTGGTGTTCGCGAATCAAACAGCATGCTTTTCCAGGATCGAATCCCTGCGAAATGACGACTTTTTTCCCCAGAGCCATGAACAAGAGCAAGACCGCCACTCCGTACCCGTGATAAATCGGCGTTGCAATATACGCCGTATGACAAGGCAAAATGTTCAAGCGGGTCAGAAAAGCGAAAAACGGGTCCAAATAATGAAAGAGCGAAGGCTTGTGCCTGGCTTCCTTGGCTTTTCCCGTAGTTCCTCCGGTTAATAAAACCAGCTTTCCTGCTGACATCCGTTGCGGCTTTGTTCTCTCGTTTACACGTCCAAAGCAAAGGCTATTGATCGCTGGCAACGTCTCATGATAGCTCAACAGCATCTTCTCGGACGGAAAATCGCCAAGCCAGTGGCTTTGTTCCTCATCGCAGATCAACAGATCGAAATCATGCTGCTGCAGCAGGCTTTGGAACTGCCCCTCGCTTGTCTTTGCAGGAAGAAGATAGACATCCGCTCCCGACGACGAAACAGCAAAGATCGCTTTGATCAAAGACGCATGGTTGCTGCAAGCTAGTCCCGCTTTTTTGCCACGGGTAAGCTGATACCTCGTTTGCAAAACGGCACAAAGCTCATCAGCTTGCGTAAACAATTGATGATAGGTTAGGCCCTCCCCTTCCTCTACTAACGCCAGCTTTTCTCCGTACGTTCTCGCTGAGAAATTTAGCAGCGTCATCAGGTTGATTCCATAGCGGTAGACGGCGGCCGTTAAACGAAGTAACGTCAAAGGAGAAAGCAGCTTCATTTTATATAAGATATAGAGTAGTTTCAGCACGTCTATTTTCCCTTGCCTCTCTGTAAAAACCTTGGCATTCCCTTCTCCAACCACCTTCTGAAAACGACGGAGGCCAATTGGCCAGAAATCAGCCACCATGGCTTGTACAGCGCATGTTTGCAGTAGATTGCCTTTCCGATGATCCTTGCGGCGTGCACAGGAGACATGGCCGGAAATGTACGATACGCTTCCGTCGGCTCGATCATGGGAGTGCGGACCAAAGGAAAGTAGATCGAGGTTGTGGAAATCCCCCTGTTGTTCATCTCCGGCTGGGCAGACCGAAACCAGGTGTCGAAAGCAGCTTTTGATGCCTGATACGCAGCCCAATGGGGGAAGGGCAGAAGCAGAGCGTTTACGGTTGAGATATTGATAATCTGGCCTTGCTTTTTTTCTAGCAGGGGAAGCACGGACAAGAGTAGTTGGACTGGGGCAAAATAATGGATTGCCATCGTGCGGGTAAAATCATGAAAGCGGTCCAGGGAGTCATAGATCGAGCGTCTGATGGAATGACCGGCGTTGCTGACGACCAGATCCAGACCATCGGGAAGCTGATGGAGAAATGCAAGCAAATCCCCCAATTCCTGCTCCCGGCGAAGGTCGGCAGCAAACAGACTGATGGTGGCTCCCCTCGCTTCAAGTTCTTTTTTCATGGCCAGGAGCTTGTCCTCTCTTCTGGCGACCAGAATGAGATGAACCCTCTGATCAGCCATCAGATACGAAAGCTGTTCACCAATTCCCGAGCTCGCCCCTGTAATGAGGACGGTCTTTCCTTCCAGCGCGAGCCGCAGCTTTTGGCTATGGAAAAATGTCGGCGGAAACAGCAGATGCTCGATAACACGGTAGGCGGACATGATGAACTCCTCTCTTGGCGGAAAATCGCCGTATTGACCCTCACACGATGTCATACTTTACGCTGTCTATAACTTCAACATACAAGGAGGTACATATAGATGAAAATAAGTGAATTATCGCAAAAAACGGGAGTCAGTATCCGCTCTCTTCGCTACTATGAGGAAAAGAAGCTCATTCATCCAAAGCGCTTGGAAAACGGGTATCGAATATACAGTGAACAAGATGTAGAGCGTGTGAAAGCAGTTCAACTTTTTCTCGGTCTAGGCTTGAATACCGAAGAGATCCATCCCGTCGTCTCCTGCGACCCTTTGCATCCGATCGACATTAATCCTGCATGTGCTGATTTTGCACTCTCTCTGTACATGGAGAAGCTGGAACAAACACGTGAACAAATAAAAAATTTACGAAAGATTGAATCAGAGCTGGAAAGCCTCATCCACTTCTGGACTCAGGTGAAGGATCAGGGGGAGGATGGTGGCACAAAGTGAACTACCGCCTTTTGATCCTTGTTTTAGGAACCTTCATTATTGGAACAGACGATTTTGTCATTGCAGGAATTTTACCCAGCATTGCTGCTGATCTTGATGTTTCCATCGTTGCTGCAGGACAACTGGTTACGGCCTTTGCTTTCGCTTACGCCATTGGTGCACCTGTTTTGGGAACATTGACCATTCATTTGCCAATCAAAAAATTACTGCTGCTCTCCATGCTGTTGTTCACGATTTCAAACGGACTTTCCGTCATTGTCCCTTCATTTGAATGGCTATTCGCTACTCGTATCGGAGCAGCACTTTCCGCGGCCCTTTTTACTCCGATCGCGATGGCTGCATCCGCAAGCCTAGTTCCTGATTCGCATAAGGGCAAAGCATTAGCGATGATAACAGCCGGTATCACAATTGGATTAATCTTGGGAGCTCCGATCGGAACATGGATTGGTCAAGAATGGGGTTGGCGGTTCTCCTTCTTGCTTGTTACGAGCATATCGTTGCTCACTTTTGTTGGGATTTTATTCCTGTTGCCAAAAGTCGAGAGAGAAGAGAAATTATCCGTCAAAGCGAGTCTCAATGGCCTGCATACACATGTATGGTTGATTTTGAGCGTCAGTATTATCGCTACTATAGGCGGCTTTGCGACCTATACGTATATAGCCCCTATTTTACACAAAATTACAGCCTTGCAGAATATCAGTTGGTTTCTTTTGCTCTTTGGAATTGGTAGCTTGGCTGGAAACCTGCTGGGAGGATACGGCACGGATCGAATCGGGGCTGCCAAGACTTTGCGCATGTCGCTGGGCGGGTTCAGCCTTATTCTCATCTCTTTTTCTTTATTGCCTTTGCTCACTCCAGGCATGATGACAATCGTCCTGGTCTCAATTGTTTCGCTTTTATGGGGAATGCCTGGATTTGCTCTCAATCCTGCATTAAATTCTTACCTGATTTCCTTACATCCCAATCAAGCCTCTCTCGTTCTTTCTTTTAGTGCTTCCGCCTTGTATGTAGGAATCGGGTTAGGGGCAATTGTCGGAGGAGGAATAATCAGTCTCAGTTCGATTGACTATGTTGGTCTCATCAGTGGTATTCTTGTCGGAATCGCGCTTGCCATTTTTGTCTTCCTAACCCGACTCCACCGTCATTCATGAAACCTAAGAAAAAGGCGTCTCACTTAGGAGACACAAATTATTCCTCCTGCCGTCAGCGTTGAATCCAATCCCGTACACCGGTGTAGATCAGCCCAACGGAGAAGACAAGCATCGCGACGATCCCAACCACATCCACTACCGGATCGAGTCCGGAAAGGAAGGAACCTTCCAGCGGCGTTTTCAGCAGGCCATAGCCGCCCAAGAGACCACCTGCAAGAGAAAGAAGTTTGTTCATAATTCCTGTCACCTCCCTTCC
>DASQMM010000053.1:0-5503 GCA_035645495.1 Brevibacillus sp.
GACCTTGCCACATGAGCTGTACTGGAACGAACATTCTGAAACAAAAACAAAGCTAGGCTCGACGGAGGAATACTCGGTGACCTTCCAGCGTTACGTCAATGGCGTAAAAGCAGCGACCGGCTCGTCTGCGGTCAGCTTTGATCCAACGACGGGAGAGATTCTCTACTACAATGCCGACATCGGCAAGGAAGCCTACCCGGCTCAAATCCCGGATCATCTCTCTGCGGAAGAAGCGTCTGAGGCATGGTGGAAGGAAGCTGAAATTGAGCCAGTCTTCATGCTGGAGCAGCTAACCCCGGAGGACCAGAAAAAGATCCGGCAACAGCCTGCCTTCATTCCGAGCCGCTCTGCCAAGCTTGTCTACCGCGCCAACTCCACGGTATTTGACGAGCCTTATTTCCTCGACGCTGTCTCTGGTGAATGGCGTTCGCAAGCGAGCGGGAAAGCCGTAGTCCTGCATCGCATCGATCCTGTCGATCTCGACGGACATCCAGCAGCCAAAGAGCTGCTGCTCATGTATGAATACGATGCACTCTCCCTCGAGGATGGCAAATTGCTGCCCGACAAGACGATTACCCGGGGCGAGATGATCGAAATGCTGATGATCAGCATCAACCGAGGACGGTACTTCCCAATCTACTCCTCGGAACGAGAAGCCTCGTTCAGCGACGTTTCCAAACAGTCCCGTTATTTCTCAGCAGTAGAAAATGCGGTAGACAGCGGTCTGCTCGACAAACAGTCGTCCAAACTGAATCCGGATGAAGCGATTACCCGCGAAGAACTCGCTGATATGATTGTTCGCGCTCTGGGGTATAAAAACCTTGCGCAATACTCCAATATGTTCCAAAGCGATCTGACGGATATTGCCAACTCGCCAAAACGCGGCTCGATTATCATTGCGACTACGCTAGGGATCGTCCCGACTGACAAGCAAACCTTCCGTCCTCAGGCAACAGTCAGCCGTGCAGATGCTGCAATCACCTTCTCTCGTTTTCTGGAGAAACGTAGTGAACAGGATACGCAGCCAAGCGTTCCCCGCTGACCTGAATGATACAGGAAAAGATGAGCAAAAACGCCGTCCATGCGCACTTGCTGGGCGGCGTTCCCTGTTGATTCCCCTCTTGACTTTATGCAGTTTTGCCTAGTATTATTGATTGTATGTGTACAGGGTAGCATTGATTGCAGGTAAAAACGAAAGGCTTACCCTCTTAGTTCCTTCCCTTTCAGGCAGCGGCTGAACTATCTGTGAGGAGCACGATGCGGAAACGCTACCGTCCGAAGTTCGTGTAGATAAAGAAGGAACTAACCTGTCGGAAGTAAACACCTGCGAATCCACATTAAAGGAGACTGAAAACATGTCACGTTACACAGGCCCACGCCACAAACTTGCTCGTCGTCTGGGAATCTCCCTCGATGGTACTGGCAAGGACATCAAACGCAACTTCCCTCCTGGTCAACACGGTCATAACAACCGTCGTAAAATCAGCGAGTATGGTATTCAGTTGCAAGAAAAGCAAAAACTGCGCCACATGTTTGGCCTGAATGAAAAACAATTCCGTCGCACTTTTGACCAAGCTAACAAAATGGCTGGCGTAGTGGGCGAAAACTTCATGAAATTGCTGGAATCCCGTCTGGACAACCTGGTATACCGCATGGGCTTTGCACCTACTCGTCCTGCTGCCCGCCAATTGGTAAACCATGGTCACTTCCTGGTAAACGGCAAAAAAGTGAACATCCCATCCTACCGTGTACAACCTGGTGATGTGATTTCCGTTCGCGAAAAATCCCGTGGTCTGCAATTGATCAAGGATTCCCTGGAAAGCCGCAACTTCCTGCCAAACTACGTTACTTTCAACGATGCAGCATTGGAAGGAACCTATACTCGTCTTCCAGATCGCGAAGAAATGCCTGCTGAAATCAACGAAGTTCTGATCGTTGAGTTCTACAGCCGTTAATCGTTTGATCGCAAAAGAGCAGTGCCGACTATCGGCCTGCTCTTTTTTTGCGTAAAATATATCTGTGAATGATGTGACTTAAGGAGCGATTTCGACAAACCTGCCCGTAATCGCGTCGAAATAACTGCCACCCGGGTTCTTTTGTACCCGATGATAAACGAGGACTGGCTGATCCAACTGGGTGGACCAGACATAGACCAACTGGAGTGGCGAATCCTCCAGGAATTTTTCCGCAGCCAAGGCGGGAGTCACAGCTTCGTTGACGTCAGGTACCCCATCCAAGTCTGGAGAGGTTGGGCCCTCCCCCTGATCCGGTGTGCTGCGAATCGGATTCACAACGTCTCCAGTTTTCGCATCCATCGTAAATGTACCTGGTATCACGTATTGCAGGGTCGACTGAGCCTCCAGTGCTTTTCCGAAATAATCGCGCTTCGTCACCTGGTTTGGCACGTAAACCAGCCTTAGCTGCCGAGCAAAAACTTGTTTGGCTTCCTCCATTGATAGAATGTCTTGCACGTCCGGGAACACAGCATTGTCCGCCTTGTTCTCGAGGTCTGTTTTTATTTGAATGCCTGTCACACCTTGTTTTACCGAAACACCGATTCGATAGGATTCATTCAGATACGGAACGCCGTTGACGATACGGGTAAAGACAATGTTTGCTGTCTGGCTATGATGTGTCGACAAAATGTCATTGATTTTATACTTATGCATCTCGTCCTTGCCTACTAATTGTTCGAATCGGTCGGCCGCCAGCTTTTCAAGGGCAGTCAGGTCAGGATCGCGCTTCTTCGTCTGGTCGGGATGCTCAGCCTGTACGGTCTGTACAGTCTGCACCGCCTGTACTGCTGCCACTGATACTGGGGCAACCTCTACCGTTGACTTGGGAATAACAGGTGCTTGCACAGGTGCATGTCGCTCGACCGTATCAGCCTGTTTCGGAACCGCTTGCTGTATTTTTTCGGTGCTATCCCCCCTTTTTGGTATGGCAGATGGGGAAATACGTTCATTCGGATTCGCAGCCGAAGACGGATTCTCCTGGTACGGTTTCAGTTCGCTGCCGTCTATCTGCAACAAACCCACCGTTAGCAAAATGATCGCTGCCGCACTCGCAATCTGACTGCTCCACCTGCCCCGCCCTCTTTGTATCATGAGCCTTTTGCCTTTGGCGACCAGCCTCTCTTCGAGGTTGTCGACAAATGAAGAGGAAGGCTCCCGCTTTTCCAGACGCTTCAATTGCTTCAACAACTCTTCTTCACTCAACCAGCTCATGCAGCCACCTCCCCTTTCCTACAGGACTTAGCGTTTGTTGCAGTTGCTTGATTGCGCGGTGATAGTCCACTTTGATTTTCGCCTCCGAGCATTCCAGGATCTCGGATGCTTCTTTCACAGAGTAGCCTTTGATGCAACGCAAGATGATAACCATGCGATATTGCGGTTTCAGCGTACCCAGGGCCTTTTCGATCAATTTCTCCTCTTCCTGCTGATCAAGCGCCCCCTCCGGTGAGCCATCTGTAGCGGGAAGCCGGCGGAGCCATTTCTCCATAAACAAGTACTGTATCTTCCTTTTCCGGTAGTAATCGATAGCGGTATACTTCGCAATGGTCATGATCCATGTTTTTCTATTGGCTTTTTCCGCATCGTAGCGGGACAGGCTGCCGAGGATACGAATAAACGCCTCCTGCGTCAAATCCTCTGCTTCATTTACATCTCCTGTAAAATAAAGGAGAAAATGATAGACATCTTTATAGTATGTGCGGTATATGCCTCTAATCAGTTGTTCCTGATCATCCTGCAAAAGTGCCTGACCTCCCTTTTGGCCCACTGAAAGGAGGGGAAGTTCGCCTTCCCCTCGAAATTGCTAATCTACCGTGTAAATAACACTTTTTCCTGTCAGGGCATCGATATAGCTGAACCCGGTTGTTTTGGCTTTGAAATCATAGACCAGCGATGGTAAATCGCCGATCCCATCGTTGTCAAAGGCGCTGTAGATCAGCGTTGCCTGGTGTGCGACACGGAACTCTTGCATGGCCGTCTCAGGGTCCACAGCTTGATCTTTATCAGGCAAATCTACATGTTTGCGGTCAAAACTCCCGGTCAACTCACTCACTGTTCCGCTCGCCAGATCAATCACAACTTCATATGAATGATCTTCTACCGGAATGCCGTCGTGTGACCTGTGGAAGAAAAACGAATACCTATCCGTCCCCGAAACAGCGTACATTTCACGCATTTGCAGGGAGGTTACACTTTTGTCCAGATAGGGCTCAAGCGTGTCGAGTGCCTTTCTTTTCGCCTGTTCTTTCGTAAGGCGACCTTTCCCCTCTGTCTTTACACCTCGGTTACCAACACTGACGAGTCCGCCTGTCTTCTCGTCTGCCGCTACAAAAAGCCGTTCTCCCTCTTTGCCTATCCATTCATAGGTACTTCCCTGAAGCTGACGGAACTGCAGACCCTCCGTCCCAATCTGCAATACCTCCTTAAGAACCTGTTGTGCGTCCTGCTCCGATCTGATACTCCATTTTTTCCCGAGTGGTTGTACTGAAAAGGGTTGTCCGTATTTGTTGCTCGATGTCTTGAAAGAATGTTCCACAACTCCTGTTTCAGCGTTCATCTCTCCATCCAACTCCGGTACATATTTCAGTACTGGCGCATTCGTCCAACCATTTTTTTCTTCATAGACAAGACGCAACGTTTTCGCCATCGCAGATAGAGCTTCTTCCTGACTGATCACATGATCGGGTTTGGGGAACTTTTTCGGGTCTTGAAACTGCTGACCGGCCAAATTTCTGGAAAAGGAGGTGATGTCACCATGGATATTTACCCCCACTCGAATACTTCCCGCATTGAACAAGATTCCGTCCACAAACAGATCAAAAACAATACTTCCTGACTTGCCGATGTCATGCTCTCTCGGTGTGTATTTTTTGGCCTCGTCCCCCAGCAACGCTTTCAGGAAAGCGGTTGCCTTCTCCTTGGCGAGCTCTTTATCAGCTCTGTCCGTTTTGTCCACTCCTTCCTGTATGGAAAAAAGGACGATTTCTTTTGTTTTGGGATCGATCTGGACAGACGCATAGGGGTATTTTTCCGAATCTGACTTTCTCAGATGAATATTGATCACCTGCTCTTCGCCATCATCTTCATCGATACTCACACTTTGGATGGAGAAGTCTTTGAGCTTGGGCACTACCGGCAATAACTGCGCCAATGCGTCCTTCCCCAACTCCTGCAGCTCGGTCTTGTTCCATTGATCCGGGCTTTTGGCATATACGCCGGGGGATGGAAGAATCTCCAAAGCGGGTTGCGTAGACAAAAATCCCGCTGCCAGTATGGTTGCCCACATTTTTCTTGTCTTGATCATTTTACGTGCCTCCTGGTTTTGTCAAAAAATGTACTCACCCAATATTCGTCATTTTAGCAGGTAAGGTTACAATTTCTCCAAAAAAACGAAAATACTAAATATCGCTGTTGGTAACCGATCCATACAGGGAGACTTTTGCCTGACGAATTTGGAAGCCAGTCCTGGATCAAGGACGAGGTTGACGTTG
>DASQMM010000054.1:0-3867 GCA_035645495.1 Brevibacillus sp.
ATGTTCATTTTTTCAGTATTGTACCTTTTTTCATGTCAATTTGGGTACTATCATTCCGTGTAAGGATGTCAATTGCCTATCAAACAGAAGGAATGGGGAGATGTCACATGTATATCCCAGAGCATTTTACGATGAAAGAAGGAACCGCCGCCTACGATGTCATACAGGAAAACAGTTTTGCAACACTGTTTTCGATTCATAACGGGATGCCCTTCGCTACCCATTTGCCTCTGCTATTCAATCAGGAGAAAACCTATTTGTACGGTCATTTTGCCCGTTCGAACCCGCAGTGGAAGGATATCCAAAACCAGACAGTCTTAACCGTTTTCCATGGTCCTCATTGCTACATCTCCCCCTCTTGGTATGAGACCAATAAAGCTGTGCCAACGTGGAATTATGTCACGGTTCATGTCTACGGAGAAGTTGAGCTAATCGACAATGAACAGGAGCTCATGAATTCCTTGCATGATCTGGTAGGAAAGTACGAAGCCCCAGACAGTTCTTACAAATTGCAGGAGTTAGATGCTGAATTTCTTCTAGGCATGAGCAAGGGCATTCAAGGATTTAGAATAAAAATCGATAGGATGGAAGGGAAGGCAAAGGTAAGTCAAAACCATTCCTTACAGAGGCAGGAGCTTGTTATCAAACAATTGGAACAAATTCCGCTTCCAAACGAGCAACAAATTGCTTCCTTGATGAAAGGCAATCTTAAACATAATGAGTAACCTTGCTTTCACCAAACAGGAGCAGCCCGATTCAAGCATGTGCAAACATACAACAAGGAGTTGCAACTTATGGAGTTTTCAACGATCTGGCTATTTGTAATGGCTGCTGCGACATTGTTAATCATTCCTGGACCAGCAGTGTTCTATATCATGGCAAGAAGTATAGATCAAGGAAAGAATGCAGGGCTGGTATCCGTTCTTGGTGTAGCTCTTGGTGGTGCTGTTCATGTTTTAGCAGGAGCAATTGGCGTTTCTGCGATTCTGATGACATCCGCAACAGCATTTCAGATCGTCAAGTATTTGGGTGCTGCTTATCTGATCTATCTGGGGTGTAAGACTTTATTTTCTTCATCTGATGGAATCACTTCACATATTCCCAAAGCCCCGCACAAAAAGTTACGCAAGATTTTTTACGAATCAGCACTCGTAGAAGTAATGAATCCGAAAACAGCACTCTTTTTCTTGGCCTTCTTTCCGCAATTCATATCACCTGCTGCTGGATCAGTCACCGCACAATTTTTGCTTTTAGGGACGATCTTTATTATCCTTGCTTTACTTAGTGATGGTCTATATGCGCTTCTAGCAGCAGGTATCAGAAAGCGGATTGTGGGTAGTAACGTAGGTTCAAAGTTACTGAACCGGATAACTGGCTACTTTTATATTGTTCTAGGGGTATTCTCCGCCTTTGCCAGCCCCTCCAAAACATAAGAAATGGAGAGATAGGTTATGACTAGATTTATCATTGGAGATGATTTTTGGTCGTTATTCCCCCATGCCAAAATAGGCACCGTGATTTGCCAAGGGATTGATAATTCAATAAAAGACGTTGAAATCTACGAGAAGCTGCTGCAGGAGGCAGAGAAAGAAGCTCATACATTTTTAAGTTTGGAGGAATTCAGTAGAAATCCAGTCATTTCCGTATGGAGAGATGCGTTTCAGAAATTCAAGACAAAGAAAGGAGCAAGGTGTTCCATTGAAGCTTTATTAAAAAGAGTGAAAAATGGCAACCACATCGGAACGATAAACCCGCTTGTTGACATCTATAATTCCATTTCCTTGCGTTATGGGCTTCCGTGCGGCGGAGAAGATATCGACACGTTTGCAGGCGATATTCGGCTAACGCAGGCTACTGGTACCGAACCGTTTATCCCATTGGGAAGCGATGAAAATGCGCCACCATATGAAGGTGAAATTGTTTATAAAGATGATGCCGGTGCCATATGCAGATGCTGGAATTGGCGTGAGGCCCAAAGGACGATGCTAACAGAACATACGAAAAATGCATTCCTCTGTATAGAATCGATAGAGGAGACAAGAAGCGATGAGTTTCATATGGCCTTGAAAGAATTGTCTGATCTAGTGTCACAGCATCTTGGTGGAATTGTGAGGATTGAAGTGCTAGATCATAACAATAGGGAAATTCCGATCTTTGCTTAAGTAGCGTAGAAACGAATCTCATATGAAGATCAAGGGATAGAATAAAAGGCTGTCGCACGAACGAACTTCTCCGTTCATGTGACAGCCAATCTTCATTTACCCTAATTCCTTCCAGACCAGGTGGAGAAAGAGCTTTCCCGTGATCAGCATGGCCTGCTCATCTCCGTCAAATCGCGGATGGTGCAAGGGATAGATGGCATCCAGTTCGGGATTTCCCACTCCTACGAAGAAGAAAGCACCCGGGACCTTTTGCAGGTAGGCGGAAAAGTCTTCTCCCGTCATGCTGGGTTCTACCCGTTTGACTTTATCCTCTCCGACGACTTGCATCGCGGCCTCTTCGACGCTTCTAACCTGCTCGGGATGGTTCCAGACTGCATCGTAGCCTTTGTGGAACACCAATGAGCCCACAGCATCGGCGGCCTCGCAAGTCGCTTTTGTGATCTTCGCGATCTGTTCATGCATGAGCTGTCGTACGTCCGGGTTGTAGCAACGAATCGTCCCGGTCAGCTTGCAGGTATCCGGAATGACATTGGAGGCTTGCCCGCTGTGGATGGAAGCCACCGTTAAAACAGCGGGCTCAAGCGGATTGACGCGACGACTGATGATTTGCTGCAGGTTCAAGACCAGCTGGCAGCCGACGACCAGTGGATCTACGGTCATATGCGGCTGTGCGCCATGGCCGCCGCGCCCCTTGATTTCGATCTCGAACAAATCCCCCGCTGCCATGGCATATCCGTCTGTCACGGCTACCTCACCCACCGTCAAGGCCGGCCAGACATGTGCGCCGTAGATGACATCCACCCCGTCCAGGCAGCCATCCTCGATCATGGCTTTTGCCCCGCCAGGTGGTTTTTCCTCGCCGAACTGATGCAAAAAGACGACATTGCCGCGTAGTTCGTCCTTTACCTTGCTTAACACATGGGCTGCGCCCAGCAACGAAGCTGTGTGCAGGTCGTGGCCGCATGCGTGCATGACGCCGGGAATTCTCGACTTGTAAGGCACCTCTTTTTCATCCTGGATCGGCAAAGCATCGAAATCGGCGCGCAAGGCAATGGTACGGCTCTCCTTTTCTGCCGCTCCTCCTCGAAGCAATCCGACCACCCCGCGACCGCCAACGCCCGTCCTTACCTCCAAGCCCAGATTTTCCAGGTAATCAGCTACCTTCTGGGGAGTGTTCACCTCTTGGAAGGACAACTCTGGGTACATATGCAGATCGCGGCGGAAGTTCACCATTTCCGGATACAAGGTCTCCAGTTCGCGACATATAGCGGCGAGCATCGTTTTCCTCCTCTCTTTGAACGTCTACTGGACGCCTGTCATAGCCCATTTTTCCAAATCACGGTGGAAACCGAAAACACGGGGCTCACCGTATGCAATCTTTTTGGAAATCCCCACGAAGTCATTGTCTGAGTAGAGAGAGATGAGCGGCACGTCTTCATTCCAGAGCTTTTGCAATTCGCTGTAGATTCCTTTTCGAACATCGGAATTGGCTTCCGCCCTGCCCTTTTTCAACAGCTCTTCCGACTTGGGATTGTCGTATTGCATAAAGTTGTAGGTGCCACCTATGCCGTAAAGAGACGAGACCTCAGGATCCAACGTCAGCGTAAGTCCCATCAGTACAACTTCAAAATCTCCGGCCTTGGCCTTCGCGAGCACGGTTGGGAAATCGTATTTCATGACTTTTACGTTGAAACCTGCGGCGATC
>DASQMM010000055.1:0-3912 GCA_035645495.1 Brevibacillus sp.
GTACGCGATGGCAAAGTCAGACTGGGCGAGGCAGAGTTTGATACGGAGTGGGAAAATCTTCGCGGCGGAGAATGGCCAGCAATCGGCTACATGCGTCCACATGATGTGGAGATCGCTTTGGCAGCGCAGGACAATCAGTTCGTCCAGGCGCAGATTCAGCACATTTCCCTGCTTGGTCCCATAATCCGTTTGGACTTAAAGCGGCTTGATACCGGCGAATTGTTTGAAGCCGAGCTGACCCGACAGCGTTTTTGCGAGTTGGATCTGCAAGAGAAGAGCACCGTATTTGTAAAGCTGAACAATCTTTCCTTTTATGTGGAGGCACCGCAAGAGAAAACGCCGCTGCCTACCTTTATCCCGATCCAGGCTAGCTTTTGAAGCATATAAAGACCGACCATCCTGACGAAGGGATGGCCGGTTTTTTGTCTGGCTATTCACCGCGCTGCTTGGAGCGAGTTTCCTCTTTTCCGACTGTGGTGGAGGACCTGGTTTGTGATGGATTTTCTTTATTGCCCATCTCGTTCTTTACTCCGTTTTGCTTGGACATCCGAATCCCTCCTCTCTAGCCTGGCATTTTCTCAGGTAGGATTCCCCGATTCCTGCGTTTCTATCGCTGAACGGTCATCTTTTTGCCAAAATCGCCGTTTTCTGATAAGATTAGTGTTTGAACGATTCGAAAAGGTAGGTATAGAGATGATAAGCACTCAGAACGTGACGCTCCGCTACGGCAAACGCGCCTTGTTTGAAGATGTATCCATCAAGTTTACACCCGGCAACTGCTACGGTCTGATCGGGGCCAATGGCGCCGGAAAATCTACATTCGTCAAGATCCTCTCCGGAGAGATCGAACCTACCAGCGGGCACGTATCTGTAACCCCTGGGGAACGGATTGCTGTACTCAAACAGAACCATTACGAGTTCGATGAATTTGAAGTATTGAAAACGGTCATCATGGGTCACAAACGGCTGTACGAGATCATGGAACAAAAAAATGCACTATACATGAAGGAAGATTTCTCGGAAGCGGACGGCATTCTCGCTTCTCAGCTCGAAGGTGAATTCGAAGAGCTGAATGGCTGGATGGCAGAGGCGGACGCTGCCGAATTGCTGATCGGTCTCGGGATTCCGACAGAACTCCACGACAAGAAGATGGTAGATTTGGCCGGGACGGAAAAAGTCCGTGTCCTGTTGGCACAGGCCTTGTTCGGCAATCCGCACATCCTGCTGCTGGATGAGCCGACCAACCACCTGGATATCGAGTCGATCCGCTGGCTGGAGAACTTCCTGATGGATTATGAGAACACCGTTATCGTGGTATCCCATGACCGTCACTTCTTGAACAAAGTATGTACCCATATCGCGGACATCGATTTCGGCAAAATTCAGATGTACGTGGGGAACTACGACTTCTGGTACGAATCCAGCCAACTGGCGCTGAAGATGGTTCGTGATCAGAACAAGAAAAAAGAAGAAAAGATGAAGGAACTACAGGAGTTCATCGCCCGGTTCTCGGCGAACGCCTCCAAATCCAAGCAAGCGACCTCCCGTAAAAAGCTCTTGGAGAAAATCAGTCTGGAAGATATTCGTCCTTCCAGCCGCAAATATCCTTTCATCAACTTCAAGCCAGAGCGCGAGGCGGGCAAAAACCTGCTGGCTATCGAGGGCTTGAGCAAGACCGTCGAGGGAGAAAAGCTGTTTGAAAATCTCCACCTGACGATCAACAAAGGGGATAAAATTGCTTTTGTCGGTCCAAATGAATTGGCAAAAACGACCTTTTTCCGCATCCTGATGGGGGAAGTAGAAGCGGACAGCGGTACGTACGAGTGGGGAGTGACCACATCCCAGGCGTACTTCCCGAAAGACAACTCGGCGTACTTCGATACGGACCTCAGCCTTGTGGATTGGCTGCGCCAATATTCCAAAGATCAGGATGAGACCTTTATCCGCGGCTTCCTCGGCCGCATGCTCTTCTCTGGCGACGAAGCATTGAAGAAGGCCAATGTTCTGTCCGGGGGAGAAAAAGTGCGCTGCATGCTCTCGAAGATGATGTTGGCTAGCGCTAATGTCCTGATCATGGATGAACCGACGAACCACTTGGACTTGGAATCGATCACAGCACTCAATAACGGCTTGATCGACTTCGAAGGCACGCTGCTGTTCGTGTCCCATGACCATCAGTTCGTACAAACCATCGCGAATCGGATCATCGAGTTTACGCCGAAGGGTGTCATTGACAAAATGATCACCTATGACGAGTATCTGGAAAGCGACGAAATCAAACGACTCCGCGAAGAACACTACGCGTAAACTCCATACAGCTATGCCAAAAGCCCTTGATCACCGCATATAAGCGGTGCCAAGGGCTTTTCGTATGTTAGGCTTCATCGATGAACGCAATTTTGTGCAAAAAGGCTTCCTTGCTGGGAAAGATCACCCGTTCCTTGCGGGGAAAGGTGAAATAGACCACGATGTATTGATCATCTATATACTCCACAATGCCTCGCTTTTTGGGACCTTCCTTCATTTTCACGCGCTTGTTCAACCATTCTTCCATGTCATTCATCCCCCTGTATATCTCCCGTTCATTATAGCAAAAAGGGGGCTGGATCAGCATCTTTTCAACCCTAGCTGGGAGTAAAGCCGGAAAAAGCGACTAGGAACCGGACGAGCGGAATACGATGTCATTAAGGAAGTGACTAGGAGGGAGCAAGGATGATGGAGCGAAGCGAAAGGACTTTTACGATCCGGCAGACGCGCTTGCAGGAACGATTGGAGCAACTAGCGGAAATCGGAAAAATAGGGGAGACGGGAGTGTGTAGACTTGCCCTGTCACCGGAGGACTTGGCAGGTGTCCAGCAGGTGCGCAAGTGGATGGAGGAGGCAGGTTTGCATACGCGCGTTGACCACTTCGGCAATCTAATCGGCCGATTGGAAGGACGCAATCCCGATGCGCCGGTACTGATGATTGGCTCGCACATCGACTCTCAGCCATATGGCGGTCGATATGATGGAACCATTGGCGTCCTTGGCGGGTTGGAGGTCGTCCAAACGATGAGGGAGCAAGGCATCGTGCCGGAACAACCGATCGAAGTGGTAGCCTTTTGTGATGAGGAAGGATGCCGGTTTCAGAAAGGGCTGTTTGGCTCTCGGGGAATTCTAGGCAGATTGGAGCCAGGGGAGCTGGAGCGGACCGACAAGCAAGGAATCACGCGCAGACAAGCGCTGCTGGATTTTGGCTGCGATCCGGATCGGTTCGAGGAATCGCTCTACGCACCAGGCAGTATCGCCGCTTTTTTGGAGCTTCATATCGAACAGGGACCAATTCTCGATAAAAGCGATGAACCAGTCGGCATTGTCACCGGAATATCAGGCCCGCTTTGGTGGACGGTAGAGATGACAGGATTTGCTGGACACGCAGGTTCTGTCCCGATGAACATGCGTCAGGATGCACTGTTGGGTGCGGCGAAAGTCATTGTCGCCCTGAATGAGCTGGCGAGAATGGACCCATCCGCCCCGACAGTAGGAACGGTCGGTCATCTGGAGGTGTTCCCGGATTCTCGCAATATAATCCCGGAAAAGGTTCGTTTTACCGTCGACTTGCGGGACATCGATCTGGAAAGACGAAATCTGCGCGAGCGGGAGCTGCGAGAGGAGATCGAACAGATCGCGATGCAGCATGGCCTGCAATATACGATCAGTGAGGATACCAACAGCGAGCCGCGCTATTGTGCGGAGTGGATCAAAGACGTGATCCGCGAAGAGAGCGCGAAAATGAATCTGACACCACCCGAATTGATGAGCGGACCGTTCCACGACGCGCTGGCCCTGTCTTATGTGTGTGACTACGCGATGATTTTTGTGCGCTGTCGGGACGGGATCAGCCATAATCCCCAGGAATACGCCAGTTATACG
>DASQMM010000056.1:0-2863 GCA_035645495.1 Brevibacillus sp.
GATGCAACCGCCGTCGCGGTATATGTAGAAGCCTTGGACAAGACACGAGTGATTTTTGAACAGACTTATCAAGATGTCAAACCGAGACTGGAACAATTCTCGGAGATTTTTTGTGACGTAGCAGGACAGGCTTTGAAGCAGAAGGGACTGTTTCGTTCCCTTTACTTCCTCGAAGGGGCAGACAGTTATACCTACCGACATTCATTGAACGTCGGTATTTTGTGTTCCCTGATCGCATCCTTGCTCAAATGGGACGAGGATCGGGTGGCGTTCATGGGTAACGCCGGCTTTTTGCACGATCTGGGCAAGATGCGGATTCCCAAGGAAATTCTGCTGAAACCAGGGAAGCTGAGCGAGGAAGAGTTTGCCATCATGCGCCAGCATACGGTGTATGGGTATGAAATGATCAAAACAATGGAGGGCGGCTCCGAGGAATTGGCGCTCTGTGCACTCTTGCATCACGAACGCCTCGACGGATCTGGTTATCCGCAGCAGCGAAAAGGCGATGACATCCCGATCGAATGCCAGGTGCTGGCGGTGGCCGACATGTTTGATGCCATCTGTTCAGACCGGGTATACAAAGACAGAACCTCACCTTTTGAGGCCGCACAGCACCTCTGGAAGGAAGCCTGTAACGGTACCCTCAATATTGAGATCGTTGCCCAATTTGTCCGCTATATCGCCCTGTTGTACGTCGGAGCCAAGGCGCGGCTGAGCACCGGTGAGGAAGTGGAGGTCATTTTGATCAATCAAGACGAACCAATGCGTCCACTGGTTCGCCGGAGTGGAGAATTTCTGGATTTGCGACTGGAGAGAAAGCTGACTATTGAAAAAATGATTGGATGACCGCTCTGATTTCAGGGCGGTTTTCTTTTCCTTTTTGACGAGCCAACCGGCTTATGACAAAATAAGAGACGGATTCGCACAAGAGATAACGCCGACAACAAGAGAGGAGGACTCCAGATGATCCGCAAAGCGTTGCCTGCCGATGTAAAAGCTGTAGCCCCGCTAATCATAGAGGCAATCGGTCTCGATATCGCGCACAGTTTGACTGGAGCCAATGAATACGATGAGGCAGTTCAGAGAATTGCCAGCTATTTTGTCAAATCACAAAATCGGTTGAGCTATGAAAATGTGATCGTTGCAACGGATCGGGAGCGAGTAGTGGGATTTGCCTTATTCTACCATGGAAGCCAAACAGAGCGACTGGACCGTCCCTTTGTGGAGGGATGGTTGCAGCGTACAGGACAAGCTCCGGTCATCGTCAAGGAAGCTCGTGATGATGAATTTTACCTCGACTCCCTCGCTGTGCATCCTGATTGCCGCAGAATGGGAGTTGGCAAGTCGTTGCTCTATGCATTTGAGAAGGAAGCAGAGGCTCGTGGCCATGACCGTGTGGCATTAATAGTCGAGGAGGCAAATGCGAAGGCGCGCAAGCTGTATGAATCGATCGGATTTCGCCCCGATGGCAGCCTGATGGTCGCAGGGCATCTGTATCATCATATGGTCAAACGTGTTCCTGTACTCGTGTAAAAAAGGAGATAAGATCAGATCGAACCAGCCATTTCTTTGATGGATAGGCTGGTTTTTTATGTGCCAAATTTCACAAACTTGCTATTCTATTCCAAAGGTTCTTACTTCTGTGGTCAGGGAGAGAAACACCTGATAGAATACTTGCATGAGTGAGTAGGCGGTTCATCTAATGGAAAGAAGGGGTATACGTGACACGGTCGCTGTTTCTGGTTCTCGCACTTCTCAGCCTGATATGGGGTGGGTCATTCTATTTTATAAAAATTCTATTGCCTGATTTTGGGCCGTGGAGCATTGCTTTCCTGCGGTCCTTTTTTGGTTTCATCACCATCGTCATCGTGATGCTTCTTCTGAAAAAGCCGTTTGGTCTCAAGCAAATTGCTTGGATTCCGATGGTCACGATGGCTTTGATCAATACGGCAATTCCGTGGGCATTCATCGCTTTTAGCGAAACGAGATTGACAAGCAGCATGGCGTCTGTCCTGAACGCAACGACGCCGCTTTGGACGCTGACGATCGGGATACTCTTTTTCAAGGCGGTCTCGGGGCGCATGCAATGGTTAGGTATGCTGATCGCCTTCCTGGGTATCGTCGTATTGCTGGATATAAATCCGGTTTCTCTGGTCTCCGTAGATGTCATCGGATTTATCTGTATGCTGCTTGCTACTTGCTGCTATGCGATTGGGACGCAATTATCCAAACGCCTGCCGGGCAACTTGTCGATGTATCAGATTACCCTGGGGACCCTCTTGAGCACGATGGTGGGAAGCGGAATTCTCGCATTTGCATGGGAATCCTTCTCCTTCGCTCCGCTCGCTGCACCAAGCGCGATGGGAGCGGTATTAGGCATCGGCGTGATCGGATCGGGGATGGCCTATATTCTGTATTATTATCTGGTGCAAAAAGGGGGACCAGAGATTGCTTCCTTGGTCACGTATTTGATACCCGCAAGTGCCATTGTGTGGGGGTACCTGTTTTTGAACGAAGAGATCACCTGGAATTTGCTTGCAGGCACCATCCTGATCGTGGGAGGCGTATTTCTAACGGGTAAAAAAGCAAAACTGCCCGTATCGAAAGTGCCAATGGATGCGTGAAAGATCGGCAGACCGGCCAAGAGCTTCGTTAGCATGGTTTCTGTTTGCCAGACAGCTCACCTTCCGAAGTGAGCCAGCCGCAATAGCCCCGCTTCAACCACTAGCAGCGTTAGCATCCGGGTCCAACCACTGCCGCGCAGCAGCGCATGCGAGGACCCGGAGATGCTTCCGCTCCCAATCGCTTAACGCCATTCCTCCTCCACAAAGCCTGTACCATTTTTACTTTCGATCATATGTGA
>DASQMM010000057.1:0-4154 GCA_035645495.1 Brevibacillus sp.
TGCCGCGGAAACGAACCCCTACACTGACCAGCAGATCCGCATTTTTCAACAGCTCTTTTACGGCTTCATAAGCCGCGAAGTGACCAATGCATTGCGAATGATCCTCTGGAATCGAGCCTTTGCCGGATTGGCTGGTAATCACAGCAGCCCCGGTCAGTTCAGCCAGCTTGGTCAGTTCTTGGGAAGCGCCTGCAGAGATAACGCCTCCGCCCGCCCAAATCACCGGGCGACGGGAATTCGCCAGCATCTCGACAACCTCTGCCGGAATCACAGGTGCTGCCGGTGTCGTACAGGCGACTTGCACGGATTCGATCTTGCTTTGCGGGATAATCGCGGATTGGAAATCAATCGGGATCTCCAGCGATACGGGACCTGCTGGAGCCGTCGTTGCTGTGACGATCGCTTGACGGACCACGGAAGCAGCTTGCTCTGGCTTGCGCAGTCGGTACGCTTCTTTACAGCAGCCCTTCATCATGGAAAGCTGGTCTTTGCATTCGTGGATGTAGCCTCTGCCTGTTCCCAGGTATTTTGAGCCGACTTCACCAGTCAGGTGCAAGACAGGCGTTCCTGCTGCCCAGGCTTCTACCAGTGAACCGGCTGCGTTTCCAGCGCCGCTTCCTGTACTGGTAATCACAACCCCCAGCTTTCCAGTCGCCCTAGCATAACCATCTGCCATGTTGGCTGCACCGCTCTCGCCACGGGAGCAGACGATGCGGATGCTCCCCTCGCGAAGCAATGCGTCATAAATCGGCATATTGTGAATACTTACAACACCAAAGACAACTTCTACTCCGGCACGTACGAGCTCGGCTACAACCGCGTCTGCTGTCGTAAATTCGATTTGCCCATTCGTAGTCATGATGTACCCCTTTCAGACTCTTTCGTTATTAAAGCGCTTTCCCCAAAGCTCCGGCTACTTCAATTGTGGATCCCGATACGTAGCTGGCTTGTGCAGAAGCCAGGAAAAGGATCGCACTTGCCACTTCTTCGGGTTGGCCGACTCTACCCATGGGGATATTGCGTTTTTTCGCCAAGTCGTTGTAATACTCTGCCGGATCCATCTCAGGCGCATTTTTCAAACGTCTGCGCTCCCATTGATCGGTCGCGATCAAGCCGAGACTTACGGAGTTCACCGTGATGTTGTGGGGAGCCAGCTCCTGGGAAAGAGTCTTGCTCAGGTTCAGCAGCCCGGCTCGCGTCGCAGCAGTCGCTACCATATGGCGCTCCGGTTCTTTTGCCAGCGTCGCATTGATATTAATGATGCGGCCGCCGCCCTGCTTGAGCAGATGTGGATAAGCGGCACGCACAGCGTGAATAATCGCGAAATACTTCAAGTCAATTTGCTGTCTCCACTGCTCATCGGTGATGTCGAAGAAATAGCCCATCACGCTTTGGCCCGCTGCGTTGACCAGAATATCGACTGCGCCGAAGTGTTCAGCAGTACCATCGATAAAGCTGTGCACGTCTTCTTTGCTTGTCACGTCACAGGTTTTCGCAAAAACCTGATCTGCAGGAGCGAACTGCTCCAGGTGCTTGCAAGCGTTTTCCATTCTCTGTTGGTCGCGCCCGCAAATCGCGACGCGAGCCCCCTCCTGCAGGAACATCTCAGCCGTCTTCAAGCCAACTCCGGAGGTTCCGCCCATGACAATCGCCACTTTATTTTTCAGACCCAGATCCATCTTTTTCAACACTCCTTCTTCAGCGCTGGCTGGTTGTCATCGATGCTAGTCTTTTTTCACCAGTTTGGTCGCCCAGCCTTCGTCTGGATCGCCTTTCATGGATGCGCGGGCTCCTGGCGGCGGCGGACCTGCAATACCCCATTGGTCCATCAAATGCGGTACGCGTTTCCAAACCAATGCTTGCCACTTGTCATCGTCCTCTACCGTAGTCAGGTAGCATGTGTACTCCATGACGTATCCGGCTGGATCGCGGAAGTAGCAGAAAATGTTGTTTCCTGGGCCATGACGTCCTGGTCCCCACATCGGTTCGACATCTGCTTTGCGGACATTGGCGATTCCGCGCATCACTTCGTCGACGCTCTCTACCTCATAGGCGATGTGATTCACAGATGCATGGTCGTCCTGGTTAAATGCAAGCGAATGGTGGTTCTTGTTGCAGCGCAGGAAGACCATTTGATGCTCGCTCCAGTCCGTAACCTTGAAGCCCAGTACTTTTGTATAAAAATCCGTAATCATGTCGATGTCTTTGGTATTCATGACGACATGGTTCAATTTGATCGGATCGACGTTTTTCTTGCTCCAGTCCTTGGTGTGAATCTCTACCCAACAACTCAGCTCGATGCATCTGCCTTCCGGATCGAGAAAGCGAAGCCCGTATCCTGCTCCCGCTTCGTCCAGATAGCCTGGTTCTTGAATGACGGGAATGCCCAATTCCTTCAGTTTTTCCGCAGCCGAATCGACAGCATGCTTGTCGACGACACCGAACGCGATATGGTGCAAGCCTCTTTTTTCCCCTCTTTGCAGATGCAAAATGTGGTTCTCTGAGCCAGCGCCACGGAAGTACACATTATTCTCGTCCTCTTGGAGCTTATCGAGTCCCCATATTTTTTCGTAAAAATCTGCCTGTTCTTGCAACACCGGCGTAAATAAGCTGATGTGGCGCAGATGGGTAATGCCCAACATAGGAAATCACCTCTTGTGGAATAGTGTTTGGAGCAAGAAAAACGTATGTGTTTTAAATATAAAACGATGTTTCCGAATATGACTAAAAAAAAGAGGCTCTTACAATCCTTCTCTCTCCCATAAACACGCACATCGTTTCATATACAAAACAAAGTTTATTTTTATGTCTTTATTTTAGTTTTTTCGCGACTATGGTGTCAATACTAAAGATTTAGATAATTTCACACTTATATGCAACCCCCTATGCCTGATAGACATAGGGGGCGCTATTGCTAAGGCGTTACCGCTTTTGTTTGGATTATTTTTTCATCCAGACCGAGTGCTGTATGTACCACACGCAGTACATTTTTCAACGCAGATGGATGGACGAGAGTGTAGAGACAGCCTTCTTCGTCCTTTTTCCAGGAATTGGCGTGAGGCAGCCGTCTTAACGCAGGCAACAGTTCCCAAGTCGAAAGCGATGACTCACCCACGATGGCAATCCGGTATCCGCCCGGTTCTTCCCTGTGTGCAAGAGCAAGGCGCGGCCGATCAGATCCTGTCGAAGGCTCACCTCCCACCCTGGTTCCTTCGTCGGTGGAAAAACTGGAGCGAACGACCAGAGACACTTGATGCTTCCTGGCATGTTCCACGCAGCGCGCATGCAGGACGGCTGCTCCCATGCGGGATAGCAACAGCATCTGCTCGGCGGAAATCCAGGAGAATTTCTGTGCGGCTGGCACCAATCGCGGGTCTGCTGTATAGACGCCATCCACATCCGTCAAAATCTCGCAAAGCTCTGCTTGCAGGGCAGCCGCCAACGCCACAGCACTGGTATCGGAGCCTCCCCGTCCCAACGTGGTAATCTCTCCTTGCTCCGTTATCCCTTGGTAACCCGCTACGATCACGACCTTCCCATCATCCAGATGCTTGTGGATCGGCGAGGGATCGATCGATTGAATTCGTGCATCCGTATGTTTGGCCTGTGTCGTGATTCCTGCCTGCCAGCCTGTCAGTGAGACCGCCTCGCAGCCTTTTTGACGAAGGGCCATCGCCAAAAGCGCAATCGATACCTGTTCTCCCGTGCTTGCGAGCATATCCCATTCCCGGCCAGCGGGCTTTTCGTCGATTTGTTCCGCCAGTTCCTTCAATTTATTGGTAGTGTTCCCCATTGCGGACAAGACGACCACCAAGCGTTGCTTCTTTTGCCTGGCGTGAATGATCCGATCGGCCACCTTGCGTATCCGTTCTACAGATGCAACAGACGTGCCTCCATATTTCTGTACAACAAGTGCCATGCGTCTCCTCCCTTATTCCCTCGTCGCAATATAGTCTGGCCGAGGCTGCTGCCCCGAAAACGGAGCCACCAGCTTGTTTTCCACGCTGTTGTAAACCATGAACACATTGCTGCGCGGCAATGGAGAGATGTTGCTGTTGGAGCCGTGCATGGTATTGCAATCGAAAAGAACGACGCTCCCCGCTGGTCCCGTCATCGTGTCAATCCCATGCTTCTCCACGAGCTTCGCCAGATTC
>DASQMM010000058.1:0-2731 GCA_035645495.1 Brevibacillus sp.
ATACGCGCGGCGTGCTCTTCATGCGAGCCATGGGAAAAATTGAGCCGGGCAACATTCATACCCGCCTCAATGAGTTTTTTCAGGGTTTCTACGGACTCGCTTGCAGGTCCGATGGTGCATACGATCTTTGCCTTTCTCAACATACTTTCTGCCTCCTCTGTGCTCCCTGCCTGGCATCCAATCCTATATGGACAGTGTTCTAGCCAACTGGTAAATGGATAAATCCAGGCGATGCTTTTTCGCCAGCGCTTCCTTGAAATCCACGTCTACAATCTGGTTGTTCTGAATGCCGACCATACGATCCCGCTTGCCTTCCAGCAACAGATCGACAGCCGCTGCGCCCATCCGGCTTGCCAGCATGCGGTCCATCGCAGTAGGGGAACCGCCGCGCTGAATGTGGCCGAGAACCGTCACTCGCGTCTCCCATCCCGTAGCTTTGGTGATCGCTTCGGCATAGGATGTCGCGCTCCCGACGCCTTCTGCCACGATGATGATGGAGTGCTTTTTCCCGCGCCGCTGTCCCGCGTGAAGCCTCTCCAGGATGTCATCCATGTTCTGCTCTGCTTCCGGAATGATAATGGATTCCGCTCCCGCCGCAAGCCCTGCCCACAAAGCGAGGTCTCCGGCGTCTCGTCCCATGACTTCAATAATGTACGTACGCTCATGGGAGGTTGCGGTATCACGTATTTTATCAATCGCATCCACGATGGTGTTGAGGGCTGTATCGAACCCGATGGTAAAATCCGTGCAGGGGATGTCATTATCGATCGTCCCTGGTACTCCGATCGTGGGAATTCCTTTTTCCGTCAACTTCTGCGCACCGCGAAATGAACCGTCTCCGCCGATGACGATCAGCCCTTCGATGTCTTTGCTGCGTAATTGCTCAACGGCTTTTTGCTGACCTTCCTCAGTCTTGAAGGCCTCACTGCGCGCCGAGTAGAGAATGGTGCCGCCGCGATGGATAATGTCGCCTACTGAGCCGAGACTCATCTCTTCAATATGACCGTTCATCAAGCCTTCATACCCGTGATACACCCCATGCATCTGCACATTGTGATAGGCAGCCCGGCGAACAGCGGCCCGCACTGCAGCATTCATGCCCGGTGCATCCCCACCGCTGGTCAGTACAGCAATCTTTTGCATGGAATCATCCCCTCCATCCATCTAGCATGTCTTCCAACTGGCTTCAGTATGTACCATATCGGCTATTAAACATGCTGTATCAGTTACTTCCCGATATCTGTTATACTCTTTTTTCTTTTGTGCCATACTTTTTCAAAGAACTGGCAAAAGCTTTATCCGATTACGATTGTAGCAGATAATCCTTATAGAAAAAAGCAAAAAAACGCCCCCTGCCGATTACAGGGAGGCGTACTCACCAATCTGTTTGAACTTTTCATATCGATCCTGTACTAATTCATCCGGAGACAATTGGCTGAGCTGTTCCAGTTGCTCTACCAGGACGTTTTTCACCAATTCAGCCTGTTTGGCTACATCGCGATGAGCACCGCCAAAAGGCTCTGGGATGATCCCGTCGATGACACCCAGCTCCAGCAAATCAGGGGCCGTGATCTTCATAGTTTCCGCTGCACGCATGCCCAAGCTGGAATCTCTCCAGAGAATCGCTGCCGCACTCTCGGGCGCGATCACGGAGTAATAGGAATTCTCCAGCATGAAGACGCGGTTGCCGACACCAATCGCCAATGCACCGCCGCTGCCGCCTTCCCCGATGACCACACAGATAATCGGCACGCCAAAAGTAGCCATCTGGCGCAGATTGCGTGCGATCGCTTCGCTTTGCCCCCGCTCTTCTGCCGCTTTACCCGGATACGCGCCGGATGTATTGATAAAGCAGATGATAGGACGGCCAAACTTGTTTGCCTGTTCCATGATCCGCAAGGCTTTGCGATAGCCTTCCGGATGGGCCATTCCGAAGTTTCTGCGGATATTGTCTTTCGTGTCCTTCCCCTTCTGGTTCCCGATGATCGTCACCGGACGGCCATCCAGTCTGGCAATTCCGCCGACGATGGCCTGATCATCACCGAAAAGGCGGTCGCCATGAATCTCCATGAAATCCGTAAAGAGAAGCTGAATATAGTCCAGGGTTGTCGGCCGCTCGGGATGGCGCGCAAGCTGTACGCGCTGCCAAGGCGTGAGATTGCCGTAAATCTGATCGGCCAATTCCTTCGCTTTTTGTTCCAGGCGCTTCACCTCATCGGAGAAATCAATACCCTTCTCCTCGGTGAAGCGGCGCAATTCCTTAATCTTGTCGTGCAATTCTACGAGAGGCTTTTCAAAGGGGAGCTCTCCTGCCATGTTTCCACTCCTTCCCGTGGCGTTGACGTGTGCATTTCAACCAGCTTCGCCAGCGTACTGCGCATTTCCTTGCGGTGAACAACCATGTCCAGTTGTCCGTTTTGCAGCAAGAATTCCGCGGTTTGGAAGTCTTTTGGCAACTCCTGGCGAATTGTCTGCTCGATTACACGACGGCCAGCAAACCCGATCATCGCACCTGGCTCGGCGATGTTGTAATCGCCCAGTGAGGAAAAGCTCGCCGACACACCGCCAAAAGTAGGGTTGGTCAGGACGGAGATGTACAACAACCGCTCCCGGTCCAGCTTAGCCAATGCCGCACTCGTCTTGGCCATCTGCATCAGACTGAGGACACCTTCCTGCATCCGCGCTCCACCTGAAGCGGAGAATAAAATAAAGGGCAGTCGACGGTCGATCG
>DASQMM010000059.1:0-2933 GCA_035645495.1 Brevibacillus sp.
GAGCGAACCGCTTTATTTGCAATTGTATCGTTATTTTTGCCTGGAGATCCGGGAACAGCGATTGTCCCCGGGGACGCGGCTTCCTTCTGTACGTACTTTGAGCGGCTTTTTGCAGGTAAGCAAAACGACAGTGGAGAGCGCCTATCATCAATTGCTTGCGGAAGGATACATCGAGAGCAGGGAGAGAAGCGGCTTTTATGTCGTAGATGCCACATGGGACGGGCTGGTTTTTCAGAAAAAAAGAAAAGAGCCGGAGTCTCCTCTTCCTGCCGTTGTCCCGGTCCAGTACAATTTTCATCAGGCGAGCATTGATCCCGACCATTTTCCTTTTGCCTTGTGGAAAAAGTATAGCAACCTGTGTATGCGGGCGGAAAATAAGGAACTGCTTCGATATGGGGACAAGCAAGGCGAGCCCGAATTGCGCCTGGAGCTGGCTCGGTACTTGCGTCAGGCGCGGGGGGTACAGGCATCCCCGGAGCAAATCGTGATCGGTGCGGGAACGCAGGTGATGATTTCGCTGCTGGGGTATCTGTTTGGTCTGCGCGGACAGGCTGTGGCAATGGAGGAACCGGGCTATCAGGGAGTGCGAAAGGTATTTCTCAACCTGGGGTTTGACGTGAAGCCGATCCCATTGGAAGCAGATGGCATCCACATAGAAAAGCTGCGGGAAAGCGGAGCCGGGCTGGTCTACATCACGCCATCCCATCAGGACCCGACCGGCATCGTGTTGCCTTACGCCAAGCGGCTCAAGCTGCTGCAATGGGCAGCGCAGACAGAGAGCTACATCATTGAGGACGATTACGACGGGGAGTTCCGCTATCACGGCAGACCCATCCCCTCTCTTCAAGGGCTGGATGCTGCGGGGCGGGTGATTTATATGGGGACATTCTCCAAATCATTGCTTCCTGCGATACGGATCAGCTACATGGTGCTGCCTCCCAGCCTGTTAGCTCTCTACCACGAACATTTGGCGGAATACGACCAGACGGCATCGCGTATTCATCAGCAGACGCTGGCCTTATTTATGAAAACGGGAGATTGGGAGCGGCATATTCGCAAAATGAGGACGTTGTACAAGAAAAAGCACGATGCCCTTCTTCGCTTGCTGCAGGAGGAGATGGGAGAGGCGATCCGCATCACGGGACAGGATGCAGGCATCTCCGTCATGGTAGAGGTGCGCAGCCGCTGTGATGCGCAAACCTTGACGGAGCTGGCTGCTGCGGCGGGGATCCGCGTCTATCCTACGGATCACAAGTGGATGAGGCGAAAAGATCAAGACTATCCCAGCTTTCAGTTTGGCTTCGGTGGGCAGACGATCGAAGAGATGGAGGCGGGAATTCGGCTACTGGGTGAGGTATGGCGTCCCGCTTTGCTATCAGCGGATAAGGGGAAAGGAAGACAGAGATGAGCAACATGAGTGGGACTATTGCATTATTTGTTTCAGGCATGCGTCAGATTATTCCGGTAGCTGCGGCCGGCATCATTGATGGGATTGTCTTCGGACTATTGGCGCGGCAGGCGGGGCTGGGGGTGACGGAAGCCGTCCTCTTTTCTTTGCTGGTCAATGCGGGATCATCACAGTTCGCAGCGGTCGGTTTGATCTCGCAGGGGATCGTAGGCTGGCCGATCCTGCTTTCAACCGCTTTGTTAAACGCGCGCCAGCTTTTATACGGACTGTCGCTGGGACCGCGTTTTCAGGGAACACCAGCATGGAAGCTGTCGCTTATGGCGGGCACGCTGAATGATGAGACATTTGCCTTGAAGGCTACGTATTTGGATGCGGGCAGAAAGCCCAGCTTGGCGTTTTTCGCAGGGGCAAGCGTCGTGGACTATGTCATCTGGAACGCGAGCACATTCGCAGGGGCGTGGTTCGGTGCGGCGTTTACCCAGACGGAGGCTTACGGGCTTGATTTTGCTTTTATCGCGACGTTTTTAGGCTTTCTCGCCGTCAATCTGCTCACCTCCTTCCATCTGAAGGTGGCCACTTGCACGGCTGCCGTGGCGTGCATTGGGTATGCACTCGGTGGGGGCACTGCGGCTGTGATTGTCGGGACCTTGACGGCGATTGTGATGGGAGCGGTGAGCGATGAACGATAAGATCATTTGGATCATTTTGTTAATGGCGTTGATCACCTACCTGACGCGGTTTCCGATGCTGTTGATCAGTTCGCGCTGGGAGATTCCGAACTGGCTGAGGAAGGGCTTGGCGATGGTGCCGGTAGGCGTCTTCAGCTCCATGACGATCCCGCCGATTCTTTTTCACATGCGCGAGGGAGCCTGGAGCCCGGAATACCTCGTCGCAGGTACGGTGTCGCTGGCGGTTGGTCTGTGGAGAAAGCAGATCGTGTGGGCATTGGTGGCTGGGGTTGTCGTCATTGCCTTGTATCGGCAGGTAGTCGGAATCGTATGATGGATGTGGTCGCGCATTTTCTATTCGAAAGGGGACATGAGGCTGATGTCGAGCATCTTTCTCATCACGGGTATTATGGCTTCAGGAAAGTCAACGATTGCCCAGCTGCTTGCCGAACGCATGGAGAAGAGCGTCCATGTTCGCGGTGATGTTTTCCGCAAGATGATTGTCCATGGCGAGGAAGCCATGTCAGCCAACCCTACCGAAGAGGCTCTCCAACAACTGCGGCTGAGATACAAACTGGCTGCCCAAACGTCAGATGCGTACGCAAAACAGAGCTTTCAGGTGGTGCTGCAGGATGTCATCATCGGCCCGATGCTGCAGGATGTAGTAGAGATGATCGAACATCGCCCGCTTTACGTCATTGTTCTTTCTCCTCGAGCCGACGTGGTGGCGAAAAGGGAGGCCGCCCGACAGAAAAAAGGGTACGGGGCGATTGATATTGCGATGCTCGAAGCGGTTTTGCATCATGAAACGCCACGAATCGGCATGTGGCTGGATACATCGGAGCTTACTCCAGAGG
>DASQMM010000060.1:0-3512 GCA_035645495.1 Brevibacillus sp.
GGGGGCTGTCGGATCTTGAAAAATAGTGGCCACTTCCTGTAACAAATGTCATTCGTGCGCATCTAACGAGTAGCAGTGGAAGGGAAGGAGGATCGTGCCGTGGAAAAATTGCAGCCTACACAGGAAGCTGCATTTGAACAAATGATGAAGGAATACGGGACGCGCGTACTCCGCCTCATCACTTTTCTGGTCAAGGATCGCAGTCTGGCGGAAGATCTGACACAGGATGTCTTCGTCAAAGTGTATCGAAATCTCCCGCGCTTTCGCCACGAAAGCAGCTTGCATACCTGGCTGTACCGAATCGCCGTGAATGAGTGCAAGGGGTACTTGCGTTCTTGGTCAGTACGGCATATCCTTCCCCGATCCTGGATTCGGGACGAAAGCGTTCACTCTGCCGAACGGCTTGTGATGGAACAGGCTGAGCGAGATCAATTGGTACAGGCAGTACTGGCTCTGCCGCCTGCGCACCGTCAAGTGATCGCCCTGCATTATTACGCCGATTTGTCGATGGCGGAGATGGCGGAGGTTCTCGGGATTAAGGAAGGAGCAGTGCGGACGCGCTTGCATCGCGCAAGACAGCACTTGAAGCAACGGATGGGAGAGGAGGATGCGTGGGAATGGAAGACAAATGGTTGGAACAGCTGAAGGAGCGGGCGGATCAAGGTATCTTGCACAACGTACACTTTACCGATGAAATGGAGAATGGAGTACGTCAGCGAATTCACAAACGAACGCCTGAGGGGTTGTATCTTCGCTATTTCTCGGCTAGCATTGCCGCATTGCTTCTCGTTTTCACGCTTTGGCAGGCATGGCCACAGCAGGCCGAATGGGGGCAGAGCGGGACTGAGCCAAGCTCAAAATCGCCCTCTTTGCTGCCTGGCGGAGTCTTGCAAAGTCCGGATCTGTGGAAGCCATCACCCATTCGCGGAGGAACCCATAACAGCCAGACCTTTTCGTACCAAGGGGAGAAGCCCGTAAGGTTGATCACGGACCCCGACAGCATCTATGCAGGTCAGCAGCAGAAGCTTGTGTGGTTGCTGGATGGCGATTTCGCCAAAACGGTGGAAATTGTAGCGCACGACAGCGAGGGACAGCAGGTAGAGCTGGGGAGCTTCGAAGTGGGCGGGGGACTCTACGATGCCAAGGGTCATTTCCCTTCAGGACTTGTCTTGCCTACACCGGGGATCTGGAAGCTGGAGATTCGTTCATCCGGGAAGTATTTCGGACATGTTTTTATCGAAGTGAAAGCCGGAATCTCACCCAGCAACCAAAACCTGGTGGAACCGCTGGTCCGCAAGTTTTTGGAGACGGAAGAAGAGAAGCTGGGGTGGCTCGGAAAAAACCGCCAGATAACCATAGAACTGCTTCGTGTCGATGCCCCAAGTGCTGAGAAACGAAGAGCCTATGCATGGATCAGGATCTTGAGCGAAAACAACTCTTCTGGAATCAGTGCAGCGATGGCGTTTGATGTGATGTATATGGGGGATGATTACTACGTGGTCGGATTCCAGATGCCAGAGGATGGAAATCGGTATCAGAGCAGCCTTGCGGAAATTTTCCCGCCGGATGTCTTGGACATGATCCGGCAGCGTAGTGAATCTCCATCCTGACGTTTCATAACATCGTCGGAACATCTCTTGAATGTGGAATTGGGAAAAGTTATAATAAAACTTGTTGCGGGAGCCGTGCGACCACACGGCTCCCGCCCAATAGACCGCTACAAAGGCGGTCGGCTTTGGTGAAATGTCCAGAAATAGACCGCGTACCCTGGCAGGGGCGGTCTATTTCTTTTGGTTAAGAGCTACGACTATTGCGACAACCAGGGTCAGCCCTGCTATCAGTAGCGAACCAAAACCGATCATCAGCGTCAAAGCATCTTTAACCTCCACGTAGCATCCCTCCCTTCCGCGAGAGGTAGCCAACTGCCTTTGCAAGCCGTTCTATCGTTAGTCCAATAATAACATAAATTTACAGTTTGGTGTAATTGCTTCAGAATCACTTAGAACGTACTTTCTCTAGTGCTTTTGGGCCAACTCTCCATTCTCTTTTGTTGCTACGCTATCCAGCGTTTGCTATAATAACCGTTAGTGTATTTTTGTGAGACGCAATCTGGCAGGAATGGATTCGCGTGGGAGGGAACTAACAGTCAATGGATCGACGTGAAAGACAGAAAAGGATACGAAATTTTTCCATCATCGCCCACATTGACCACGGCAAGTCGACACTTGCTGACCGGATTTTGGAGCTCACCGGAGCCTTGTCATCCCGTGAGATGGAAGCCCAGTTCCTGGATTCGATGGATCTGGAAAGAGAGCGCGGCATTACGATCAAGCTGAATGCTGTGCGTTTGAACTATAAAGCGGACAACGGAGAGGAATACATTCTCCATCTGATTGACACCCCTGGACACGTGGACTTCACGTACGAGGTATCCCGCAGTCTGGCTGCCTGTGAAGGTGCCATTCTCGTTGTGGATGCCGCCCAAGGGATTGAAGCACAGACATTGGCGAACGTATATCTGGCGTTGGACAATAACCTGGAAATCATTCCGGTTGTGAATAAAATTGATCTGCCGAGTGCAGAGCCAGAGCGTGTAAAGCAAGAGGTCGAAGATGTCATCGGACTGGATGCCAGCGATGCCGTTCTGACTTCTGCCAAAGCGGGTATCGGAATCAAGGAAGTGCTGGAAGCCGTTGTGCAAAAAGTTCCGGCGCCGGAGGGCGACCCGGATGCTCCGCTGCAAGCCTTGATTTTTGACTCCTACTTCGATGCTTACCGAGGCGTAATTGCCTCGATACGCGTGGTGAACGGAACCCTTCGAAAAGGCATGAAAATTAAAATGATGGCGACAGGCAAAGCCTTCGAGGTAACGGAAATCGGCACCTCAACACCGCGCCAGACGCAAGTAGAAGAGTTGACGGTAGGGGATGTAGGCTACGTGGCTGCCTCTATCAAGACCGTCGGCGATACCCGAGTGGGGGACACGATCACCGAGGCGAGCCGTCCTGCCGCAGAGCCGCTGCCCGGTTACCGCAAAATCAACCCGATGGTGTTCTGCGGTTTGTACCCGATCGAAACCAACGAGTACAACGACCTGCGTGAAGCTCTTGAAAAGCTGCAGCTAAACGACGCCTCGCTACAATTTGAGCCTGAGACGTCCCAAGCGCTGGGCTTTGGTTTCCGTTGCGGATTCCTCGGATTGTTGCACATGGAGATCATCCAAGAGCGTATCGAGCGCGAGTTCAACATCAACCTGATTACGACAGCGCCGAGCGTTATCTATCGTATTACGAAGACAAACGGTGAAGTGTTCGAGATCGACAATCCGTCGAAAATGCCGGAAGCTCAAAAGATCGAAACAGTCGAAGAGCCGTATGTTACAGCTACCATCATGGTGCCAAAAGAGTACGTCGGCGATGTCATGCAGCTGTGTCAGGGCAAGCGCGGGGAGTTCCTCGACATGCAGTACATGGGCGAGAAACGCGTTCAATTAAAGTACGACATGCCATTAT
>DASQMM010000061.1:0-9112 GCA_035645495.1 Brevibacillus sp.
AGTTAATTGAGATCTACGCATTGACTATTATGAAATGGTGTGAAGCAGACAAAAAGCCGTAGCACGCGTTCGACCTAACCCACACTACGTTCACAAAAAAAGAGGCTTTCCCACGTTGATCCAATGCCCGGCGGGAAAGCCTCATTACGATTAAAAAATCTATTGGTTATTCAATACCTTCTCTTGCAAAAACAACTCTCGTACGCTGATATCAAACCACTTCATGTACGTGGTATAGCAGATGTGACGGCCATTTTTGTCTATCCCTTTATTTCCATACCTTAATCAAAATCTCTGCCTCTTTTCCTGCATACGCGGCTGTTATCGTCGTCACGCCTTCTGAAATCCCAGTGATGACACCATCCTCTACCGTTACAATCTCAGGGTCATCTACGCTCCATTCCACATCCTCTGTGACATCTTTCTTGTGATTTCTTTCATAAATGGCCGAAATGGCTAGAGACGCCGTTTCTCCTTCTTCGAGTGACTGGCTGCTGTACATCGCACGCAGTTCTTGCAGTTTCTTTTCATCCACTACACGGACGCTGATATTCACATTTCGGCCTCCGTACCTGGCTGTAAGGACTGCCGTTCCCTTTTTGAGCGGAATGATCGTGCCGTCTTCGGCCACCTCTACGATACCGGGTGTACTCGACGACCAGTCGACGATTTCCGTGACATCTTTTTCCCGCTTATTGCTTAATCTGGCTCGAATGCGTAACGTCTCTTCCTCATCCAACTCCAGCAGCAGCTTCTGCGTGGATGCAGTTAGTGATTTGACGCTGATTTTAGAGATGACGACGGGGATGGTTAGTTCTTCTCCCAGGTAGTGGATCGTCAGCTCAGTCTCGCCTTCTTCTTTGCCCGTTTTCACGTGTCCTGCCGTTACCTTCGCCAGATCACTGTCTATGCTGTACGTGGTATTTTTGTCATAGGTTATATTTTCTAGCGTATTTGGTCCCACGGCGTATACCTTAAAGCTTACTGTTAGATCGGGCTCGATCAACAATAGCGATTCCGAGGCTTTGAGAGTAAGACGGTCAGCTTCTTCCTTCTTCACGGTGACCGTGATCGTGGCTTCTGCTCCCGAGTAGCGAACCGTGATCTGGGCTTTCCCTGCTTTCTTGCCAGCAGTGATTCTGCCTCGTTTGACTGAAATCAAATCATTGTCGATGTCGTAGATGGTGTCCTTATCTTTTGTGATCTCTGTCCGTTCTTCCCCTTCTACGGCGTATACCCTGAAGGACTTGGAGGCGCCTGGTTTAAGACGGATGTCGGACAGTGACACTTCGAGTTGCAGCTGTTCATTCTCTGCTTCCACGACAGTGACTTCACTGCTCGCCGTTTTATTACCATCTGTGGTCGTCACCGTGATTGTGGCCTGCCCTGCCTGTATCGCCGTTACTTTTCCTTCTGCATCCACCGTAGCCACTTGGGGGTTGCTGCTGCTCCAGCTCACTTCCCGATTGGTGGCGGTGGACGGTGCGATCGTTGCTTGCAGCGTCACAGGCTCCTCGCCAAGGGTTAGCGTCAAGGTCTGCGGTCTAAGTGCTACTCCAGTGACCGGAACCTCGACAGGTGAAGGTGGCGTTACGGGAGGAGGAACAGGACGGCTGATGACACGTACCGTGCGCGTCACCGGATCAGCCTGATTGCCTGCCCAGTCCTCAGCGTCGTATTGGAGAGTGTATGACCCGAGTTTGGTCGTATCGACGGTCCCAGTGACTACCGGTGTCAATCCGGTTGCGATATTGTCCTTGATCATCACACCCGGATCCTGGAATACGCTTCCTCGGTAGATGCTCATCGTGCTTGCCCCATTCAGAGTGATGACCGGAGCAGTCCTATCGATTCTCACCTCAACTTCTACAACATCACTGACATTTTGCATGGCATCTTTCTGTCTGGCATATAGTTTTGTTTGATTTTCGTCCTGTATGGTGAATGGACCCACATATGCCACCCATCTCTGGCCATCCAGGCTGTATTCCAAGATTGCGTCCGCTTCCCCGCTCAACGTTACCTCTACATCCCCCGAAGTCCAGCCGGATGGAGTAAGCGAAACCGTGGGGCCAAGAAGTGCATCTTCGCGAACGACTTTGACCGTTCGGATGACAGGTACAGCCTGATTGCCTGCATGGTCCACTGCTTCGTAAGTGAAGTTATATTCACCGAGCGTGTTGGTATCGACCATACCGGCTACAGAGATTTGCGGATTGGTGTCGAAGTTGTCTGTTACTTGTACTCCAGGGTCGCTAAATGTACTTCCTCGGTGAATACTCAGGACCGCATCACCGTTTCGCGCAATTACAGGAGCGGTTTTGTCGATCCGCACCTGCGCTTCTGCTACCTCGCTGATACTTTGCGCGGCTTCTACCTGTCTGACGTAAACGGAATAACTCCCCTCTTTCGTCACGACAATGGAATTCGGATTGGCTACATCAGGATTGGACAACCATTTCTGACCATCCGCGCTATATTCCAGCTTCGCTCCCGCTGCTCGATTCGTTGCCGTTATCGTCACATCCTGATTGGTCCAGTCCGAATGGCTCACCGTGAGATCAGGTTTTGGCAGACTGTCGATCGTCACCGAGTACGTCTTTACGGTACCATCCTTTGCTGTCACCTGGATTTGGATCTCATTCCCGTCATTTCCCAGTTGGAGCTCCTGCTCAACTCCACTAACGATAGAGGTCCACGCGCCCCCGTTGATTCTCATTTCCACATCTGCTGCCGGGTCTATCAGCGCCGGAGTAAGCTTTATTTGCGTCACGCCGACGTCCACAAAAGCCCGATAACTCGTTACCGTACTAGAAAATTCAGGAGTTAACACTAAAGCAGTATTGTCCCCCTTTACAAGCAGGCTGTCCAATCGAGCCTCGTTATCCTGGTATTCATAGGCTCCCATGTCAATACTGTCCCCGACAGAACGTGGATTGTCATCCATGTCGGTGGTGATGGAAGACAGATCGGGAGTTAGACCTGCATCATAATACTGGGTGCTTCCCTGATTAATGGCTGGAGAACCTACACTCAGACGATAATTTCCTTGGGCAGAATCGATAAAGTCGGGGTCAGTATTGAAAAGATTCCCATGACCCCCATTGCCATCTGCCGGCTCTGAAATCCCTACCAGGGAATGAGAAAGTTGAATGGTAGCTCGATTATAATAATAGATGTCGGTTCCTGAATTGCCCCAGATAATGCTGTTTCGAGCAGTGGCAGAAGTGGAAGCCCATGTGAAAATACCTCCACCCGACACATTCGCCTCATTCCCGCTAATCGTCACATTGGTCAAGGTAGGATTGCTGCCAAAGTTGTAGATTCCGCCACCGGACACGTTCGCCCGATTCCCACTGATCTCCGCATTCGTCAACACATTCGTCCCGCCGTTGCTATAGATCCCGCCGCCAGAGTTACCCGCTCTGTTTCCTTTTACTTCAGCACCGGAAATTACCGGACTCGCACCAACATTCAAAATCCCCCCACCATCAACTGTCGCCTGATTCTCGTTAATCTTCACATCCGTCAAGATATCATAACTATAGCTGTTATAGAGCCCGCCGCCATTTTTCGCTTGATTCTTTCTAATCTCTGCATTGGTGAGTGTTGTTGCTTTGCTATTGCCGAAATACAAACCGCCGCCTTTCTCACCGGCCGTGTTTTCATCAATCGTCACATTGGCAAATACCCCGCCTTCGGAGGAGTGATACACCCCACCTCCATCTTTGCCAGCATGATTCTGGAGAATCACAACATCGGTCAATGTTGGAGTGCTGTTGAAGTTCGACATCCCGCCACCAGAGCCAGAAGTGGATACATTCCCTATCATTTTCACATCCGAAAACACAGGATTACTGCCTGTGATGTTGTGCACCCCGCCACCTGAACCTGTCGCCTCATTATTTTTTATCTCTACTCTGGTGAGTACGGGACTACTTTCGAAGTTATACAACCCGCCGCCTGAAGTGTCTGCTTTATTTCCGCTGATCTCCACATCGGTCAACGCCGGATTGCTCTTATAATTATTGATCCCGCCGCCATTATACTCCACTCTATTCCCACTTACCTTTCCTTGAGTCAAGGTAGGGTTGCTGCTATCTTCGTTATACATTCCCCCGCCTGATTGGGCCTGATTGCCTTCAATCTTTACATGTACAAGTTTGGGACTGCTATTATTGGAATTAGCAATCCCTCCACCATGTTGAATTGCTGTATTCCCAATAAAAGTTACGTCGTAAAGAGTAGGACTGCTTTGGTAGTTATACATGCCTCCGCCGTTTTTATCATATACGTAATAGCCCGAGGCATACCCGGCCGTAATCGTTACCCCATCCAGCTTTGCTGTTTGGTCTACGTTTCGGTTACTGAAAACATGGTAGGCATTGTCGGATGGATCCCCTACAATGCCAATATCACCGCTGAGAATCGTCTCATAATCGGTCACATTGCGTTCTGTTCCCATTCCTGAATAACCACCGTAAATCTCCACGCCGTTTTTCATCTGGAATGTTTTCGTACGTGCATCACTAGAAAGAGATTCTTTTGTAGGGTAGTAGGTCCCCTTGGCAATCCAGATCTGATCTCCCGACTGTGCCGATTCCAGTGCCTTTTGCAAGGTAGCGAAAGCATCATCCCAAGTGGTTCCACTACTATCGTCGTTCCCCTGCATCTTCACATAGTAAATCGTTCCCCCACCTCCTGCTGCCATAGCCCCGGTAATTGGTAACACCTGGACAAAGCCAAGCAATAGGGCCAGTACCAGCATCCTGATCCGATTCGTTCTTTGATTCACCCGTCTATTCCCCCTCGTACTTGCCACACCGCATTTCAAAACTCCCGACTGTTTTGAAACGAGGATACCATGCACATCGAGTCGACAGTAAGTAGACAGTTTTTTGTCTACCATTGCCAGAGAAAAGAGAAAAAACGGTTTTCATTCTTTTTCGTTCCTATCAATCTCAAGCAGCCCCCATTTTTGGCATTTAGTAGCCAATTCGCTGCTGGACTGCTCCCAATTGAATTTCTTCATGATTCTACCCACATGCTTTTTCACTGCAGCCAAGCTTACATGAAGCTCCTTCGCTATATTGGTTTGCGTCTTGCCGACGTAGATCATGCTAAGTAGTTGACGATCTCCTTCGTTTAACAGGCTTTTCTTTTTTTCCTGGACCAGCTTTCTCAACCGATCGCCGTATTTGGAATGCGGATGATGCATAGCGGCACAAATGACTTCGGGCAACCTCTCGAATTCGTTCTTATAGAGATAATCATAGGCTCCATTCATAAAGGCTTCATTAAAAATCTCATCGTTGTCGTCCAGCGAACTTAACATAATCACTTTTATATGGGGATACTGAGTCGAAATATCCAGCGTTGCGTCAAGCCCAGAAGCTTTGTGATCACCAAGCATGATATCCATGACAACAATATCGGCTGGATCATCTCGAAGCATCGTAAAGCACTCTTCAATCGTGGATACACAAGCGTACAGCGCTATTTTCTCGTCTCCGAGGAAAAAACTTTGAAGTCCTTCTCTCCAATCCGGATCGTCTTCCACATAAAGAACTTTTATTTTGCTCATCGTATTTCTCAACCTTTTGATTGAAATGTTAGGACAATGACCGTCCCTTTGTTGGGGGTACTTCTGACCTCCACCTTGCCTCTGTGGGCTTCGATCACCTTCTTCACCTGATACATGCCGAGGCCGAAATGTTTACCACTTCGATGCTTTGTGGAATAGAACGGTTCAAAAATGTTTTGCAAGTGTATGCTGTTCATTCCGTGACCCGTGTCGCGTATAGTAAGGAGTACCTTTTGGGCTCGCTTTTCGACAGCAACGTGAAGAGATCCGTTTTCCCGCATCGCTTCCACAGCATTGTTGCAAATATTCTGAAGGCACTCGGCTATGAGGCTCCTGTCGATCAACAAGAACGTGGGGACATATTGCTTCTCGACTCGAATGTTTGGGAGGGCTTCTACGGATTCTAAGACTTCGTCCAAAATGGCGGAGATATCGTGCATCTCCTGCTTGGGACCCAGCTTGTCACTCGTAGCATGAGAGACTTTGGTCATCATCGCCATCATCGATTCGTGTGTATGCAGTAAATTTTCTACATAAGCCTCTATTTTCTCGTACTGCCCCGCCTGCATATTTTTGCGAATATTCAATGCGTTCAATTTAATCTTTCCGATCGAATTTTTTAAGGAATGGTGGATTAATCCGGTCCCTACGTGAACGGTATGAATCGATTTCCTTCTTACTCCCAAAAAAGCATCTCGTAAATAAAAAATCGTGATGAGCAATAAACTCGTGATACAGATATACGGGATGATTGTCATCAGCTGATCGCTTACGGGAGAAGAAGAGAAATGATAGATATTCAAAGTGATCAGCGGAATAAGAAAGACAAACGCAATCGAAGCGTGATCGACTCGCTCTTTGAAATCGTTCGCCTGTATGATGGGGCGAACTGCCAGCGAAGCGGTAAGGCATACATAGCAGAGCCCCCATGCCGCTACAAATCCATTATCGACGCGGTTTGCCATCAAATCTGTATAGAAGAGCAAGGTCAATACCGGCAGAATGCTTAGGAGGAGCGGGATCCACTTTTGATAGGTAAATATGCCGTTATAGATCAGATAAAATAGCAGCATTCCGTAGTAAGGAAACGTATTAATGAACATGTTCAAAAGGGCCGTCACGATCATCGATGCACGAATTACGGTCACATGCAGCGCCTGGTCGGTTGCATAAGGAACCCAGCTTTTTTCAAGAAAAATCTGCAATCCTCCCAAACCGGCGCACAGGATTACGAGAGACGCCCAAAAAATCAGACGGTTTCTCCGATGGTTCACCCACAAATAGATACTTACAGATGTCAGACTGACAAACATGAGAAAAAACATGAAGAAGAACATGGATACCCGCCTTTTGTTCATGGTCTTTTGTAAAGTATACATGTTCATTCGCCAATGAAAAAAGAGTGAATCCACGGTTATTCTGTTGTCCCGTCGATCAACTCCTTCCTAGGTTACGAAATCTACCTCCATTCATCATAATTTTTTTCATTGGATCCCATAAGTAGACACTTGCATGTCTACCAGAAAAAATCCCCCCTCCAGCCATCTTCGACTGTTCGGGGGGGAACTAATTACGTAGACAATACCTTCTCTTGCAAAAACAACTCTCGCACGTCATCCGGGATCGGCACGGCCTTCAAGTTGCCTTTGTCATCGAACTGCACCCAACCGCGCACCTCGTGGCCGTTGGCGACCAGCTCGTCGCCGCGGTATACCTCATGCTCCAGGCGGAAGGTTTTGTTTTTGACTTCGGTGACGCGGGAGACGACGCGGACGTCATCGTTGTACAAGAGCGGCTTGTGGCATGTAACTCCTGCATCCAGGAGGGGCAAGCCGATTTTTTCGTTATGGAACAAATCCAGTACTGATACGCCCATTTCATTGACCAGCGTCAGCATGCCGATATCAAACCACTTCATGTACGTCGGATAGTAGATGATGCCGGCCATATCGGTATCGCCCCAATGGACTTTTAGATGAACCGTATTTTGGACCATGCGCTTCTCCTGCCTCCTCGCCTTCTGTCTACTTGCCGGTGAAGGAGACGCTTCCCAGTTCGGCAAATTGCACCTGGATGGTATCGCCAGCTTCGAATGCGATCGCTTCGGAGATCGCGCCGCTCAGCACGACATCGCCTTTTTTCAGTCCTTTGCCTGCTGCCCCGAGTTTGTTGACGGCCCATGCGATGGACGTCGCCGGATGCCCCAGGACCGCCGAGCTGGAACCTACCTGACTGACCGAACCGTTTTTGTACATGGTCATCCCGAGGTTCCCGAGATCCAGGCCAGCTGGGGAGAGCCATTTGTTGCCGATGACGAATTTGGACGAGGAGCAGTTGTCCGCGACCACATCGACCAGCGTGAACTTGAAGTTCAGGTAGCGGCTGTCGATGATCTCAATGGCTGGTGCCACATATTGCGTTGCTTGCAAGACATCCAGTGCCGTTACGTTGGTTCCTTGCAGATCTTCTCCCATAAAAAAGGCGATCTCAGGCTCAGCTTTTGGGTGAATCAGCTTAGAAACCTCGATTCCTTCCCACTCCAACGCCAGCATGTCATGTGTCAGATAGCCGTAAATGGCTTCGTGCACTCCCATCATCTGCTGCTTGGCTTTGCTTGTCAGACCGAGCTTGATTCCGATCCGTTTGGCTCCCTCTTGCTCTTTGCGGGCAATCAGCTTCTCCTGGATCGCATAGGCTTGTTCGATAGTCAGATCGGGGTATTGGTCCGTCACCTTGACGACTTCCCGACATTCCTTTTCCGCGGACAGCAAATACTCGACGATTTCCAGATCCTTCGCTTGCGTGTATGCCATCTCTCTTACACCCCTAACCTTTGTGCTTTGCTCATTTCAGCCGCTACGTCCAGAATCATATCTTCCTGTCCGCCGACGACTTTGCGCTTGCCCAGCTCTATCAAAATATCGCGCGGGTCTACGTTGTAGCGTTTGCCAGCACGCTCTGCGTGAAGCAGGAAGCTGGAATAGACGCCTGCATAGCCGAGAACCAGACTTCCCCGATTAATATCCTGCGGACGCGGCAGCAAAGGTCCGACGACATTCTCTGCGGCATCCATCATTTTGTAGATGTCGATTCCCAGATTGACGCCCATCCGGTCAAGGACTGCCAGCAACACCTCTGTCTGGGTATTCCCTGCACCGGCACCCAGGCAGCGCACGCTTCCATCGATCCTTGTCGCGCCTTCCTCGATCGCCACCAGCGTGTTGGCAACCGCTACAGACAGGTTGTTGTGGGCATGGAAGCCGATCTCGATATCCAGCGATTCGCGCAGGGCACTGATGCGCTCGCGAACCTCATGCGGCAGGAGCGCTCCAGCCGAATCTGTCACGTAGACCGCTTCTGCTCCGTAGCTCTCCATCAGCTTGGCTTGCTCTACCAGCTTTTCCACTGGAGCCATATGCGCCATCATCAAAAAGCCCACTGTCTCCATTCCCAGCTCGCGCGCAATGCTGATGTGCTGCGCCGAAACGTCCGCTTCCGTGACATGTGTCGCCACGCGCACCAGACTTG
>DASQMM010000062.1:0-12853 GCA_035645495.1 Brevibacillus sp.
TCTGCGTTGAGTCCGATGGTATAGATGGGATACCCTTTGCTTTGCGCTTCCTTTATAGAAGCTTGCAAATCCTGATCGGACATCGCCTGTGTACGCCCAGACGCTGTATTCAGATAGTTGTTTCCGTCCGCCAGAAGGACGATGATCGGGGAGTTGGCAGGATCACGTCCGGCATCCAGAATTTTGACCGCTTCTTTTACCCCGACTGCAATATCGGTGTACGGTCCTTTTTGCAGGCTGTCGATAAACGCCTTGATTTCGTTCTTGTCTTGCTCGGAATTGACCTGGATCATGGCCTTTTCCCGTTCGATTTTATCCGTATAAGAGATAATTCCGATTTTGTTCGCTTGAATCGACGTCATGTCGACGAACATCTTCATGGCTTCGTTGCTTACTTTGTTTTTATCGCTTTGGTTCATAGAGGTGCTGACATCCACAACCAGCACGGCATCCATGTTGCTTCCGCTGGTCCCGGCAAAAGCCGGATTCGCGCCTGTCATTACTGAACCCAGCAGAAGCGCTACACAAAGCAGGTTTCGAAGCAGCTTTTCGAATCGCATCACCATCTGTGAAACCCCTCCACTGTTCTAAGATTGTTGCAAATAGAGGTACATTATGACAATATTACCACTATATTGAGAAGTGCTAGTAGAAAAAATGCTATTTTTGCCTCCCTATTACGTATTACGATATGGGTAGGCCTTTTGTTGCAAAATTCGACAAGAAGATGAGGGAGGAAATTTATGCTAACCTACTTTCTTCTGTCTGCCGCTGTGCTGCTGCTTGTTTTCCGCTTTCTCAAACTTCTGAAATGGAAGCGGCTGAATATCACTGAAAACCAAATGGATCAACATCTTCTCGACCTGTTGAACAGGAAGAAGGAACTACCATGAAAAAGCGAGTTGGCGTTCAATTTCGGAAAATGCAGAAGACCGCTCACGTCTACGAGCGTTTGCAAACCTGCACACGCTGCCATACGTATCACGTCCTCTGGGATACACATTGCAGCGAGTGCGGCCGCGAATACCAGCCGATCCGTGAGGTGGCAGCAAAGATAACACGACGGTATGTACAGACTCGCTTCCTTTTATTAGGGCTTTTTGTTTTGTTGGCCATTCTCTGTGCAGATACGCTGACACAGCTTGCTGTCGCCTGCGCCGGTGGCATTCTCGTGTTTGTGTGCTTTTTTGTGATGCAGAGAAAATACGGCGCATATGAACGGGACGTGGCCTTTTTGCGCTATCTGACGCAGGAGACCGAAACAATCAAAAAGTCGCTCCTCCTTCACCAGGAAGAGATCGGCAATGACGTAAAGGAAGAACGCATCAAGGATGCTTATGAAAAAATTCGGGAAGTGGGGCAATTCCTACACTCCGATACGATCAAGCTTCGCAAAATCATGTATCTGAATCACTTCGTTTTGCGCAAAGACATGGAGCTTGAACTGGAGTCGCTGCTCCCCACTACGTATGACAAGGATTTCGTCGAATATCTGCGGGAAGTAATCAAGGTACAGCCGCAATTGGTCAAACGCTCCGTTCTGGATTATGTCAATCGGTATAAAAGCAAGATTCTGCTGCATGAAAACGGTGAGCAGCTCATCGGCCAAATAGCGGGCGCTGCCTTGCGGATGAGTGCCTATGTAGCCGAGTATCAGGAGCTGATCATCGAATATATCGACTATCTGCCTCGGGAGCGCCTGCTTCGTCTGGCGAGAATGATCAACCGCCATCATCATGAAGGAGGTTGGGAACGCCTGGAGGAAGCCGTCAAGCGGCGGATTGAGACGCACCATTCCTTCGATCCTGACTTCCACGGCGTTTTGTGAAGGAGGACCCCGCTATGAAGCTTTTCTCTCCCTACCAAAGATCGTTCTGGGTCCGAAACATCCTCCTTGTACTCGTAATCATAGCCTTGATCGGGACTGCGTATAAACTGACGCGAAGCTACCAAAAAACCGTCTTGCTCGGGCAAGCCAAAGCTCACTTCGAAGCGCAAAATCTGGTGCTGGCTGAAGAAGCCTTCTCCCAAGCAGACGCGATCCAGGCTATTCGCACCGAAGACGAGCCCTGGAGCCTATTGCTCTCTCGTTTGAGTACCGTACGACTTGAGCTGGAATCGCTTGCTTCGAATGCCCGCATAGCCATTGAACAAAACGAAGCTGACCAGACTCTGGCAGCCTATCAAAACTACCATTCCCTCCAACAGCAAGCACAACGGGAAAATGAGCAGGTCGTAGCCTTTTTCCAGCAAATTGCTCAAAACCTCGCGATCGAAAATCAGTTTGGTATGTATTATCAGCAAGCGATGAAAGCTGCAAAAGATCAGGTACAGGCAAGTCTCGATCATAAAAAGTACCGCGACCAGACATTTATCCATACTTTGGCGACGATTCCGGATGAGTATTATGGAGGAAAAGAAAAAAAGCTGGATGAACTGGAGGCACTTTTTCTGCAATACGAGCGCAAAAAGCTGCGCGATCTGGCTCAAGCCAGCACGTTTGCTGAAGTCGTCGGAAGTCTAGCAGACAGTCATCGCCTCTATGAAAAGGAAGGGTTTCCTACGGAATGGCTGGTTTCGCTTTTGGAGCGTTACGCCAAGGAAGAGATCAATCAGACGATCCGGGAGCAGGATCTGGCGGAATTCGTCAGCAGAGCCAAAACCTATCGTGAGCAGACATCCATCCTGCCGTCCCGATCTGACGTGCTGGCTTTGATCGACAGGCAGATTGAAACCCTGTTTCAGCAGGCAGACCAATTTGTCCGCTCGAACCGCTTTGAAAAGGCCCTGGCACTGTATCAGGAATTAAGCCGTCTGGAGGATACTTCCGCACGTTTGACTGAACTGGAAAAGCGCTGGATCGCTTATGATCCAAGCCGCCTGCTGCAAGCGCAATTTCCAGACAAAACACTGGATACACTCATGACGGGTGTGGATCATTGGGGTGCACAGGTATATGCCATCGGGTGGGATGAAAGCGATGGCGTTCTCTACATGGCAGCCCTCGACGAAGATGGTGCTGCGGTCAAACTGGAGCAAGCACTCTCACTGAATCGCAAATCGGCTATTTTTTCACTCTCGGATACTCTGAGCAGCGAAGAGAGCCCCATTATTACAGTAGAAGCTGCCGGGAAAGAACGCACCTATGCTTACCTCGGTCTCGTCCCTGATCTGTCCCGCAAGATGTTCGTCAAGCGCTGGGAGCTTGAAGCGGACGGTTGGGAAGCTATACAGCCCGATCAAATTCTCGTCAAGAATCCCGTCGGTGAAGGCGAACAGGAAATCGCCCGCTTCTCTCTGGAGAAGAGCGGCCTGGTATACAAGGAAAAATGGGCCGATTACCTGGTCGATACAGACGATCAGGAGGATCAGGAGGATCAGGATCAGCAAGAGCAGACGGGTGAGCAGGACAATGAAAGCACACAGGCCGAAGAAGGGCAGCAGACAGATCCCAACGACGGGAAGCCTGCCGATATTCCTGCCTTGCGCACGTATGATGTGTATGCTGGACCTGGCGACACATATGCCATCATCGGTCAGGTAGTCGAAGCTGGCTACCGGGTGATCGCCAAGGAGAATGGCTGGCAGCAGATCGATTTTGACGGAACGCAAGGATGGATTCGGCCTTCCGTGGAACCATAGCCCCAATTCTGATTTCTTTGCGAAACAAAGCGCCCTTCCAAGCGTCTAACCGCATGTGAAGAAATGTACAGCAAAACAAAAAGGTTGGAGGATTTGCAAAAATGAGATGGCGGAAGTGGTTCTCTTTTTTCCTGTTGTTCGTGCTGTGTGTCACGGGTGTCAGCGCCCCGGCACAAGCACAAAGCACACCTGTGATCAGCATCTTCTTGGACGGGCAACAGATACATAGCGATGTCTCCCCGTACATCATCCCCAAGGTTAATGTCACGATGGTCCCGCTGCGGGTCATCAGTGAGAACCTGGGAGCGGAAGTATATTGGGATGGACAGTCCCAGACAGCCACCATCATCAAGGATGACACTGTCCTTTCGATGAAAATGAATCAAAAATTTGCCTTGGTGAACGATGGACAGATCGGCTTGGATGCCTCGGTAGAGAACCGGGGCGGACGGACAATGGTGCCGCTGCGCTTCGTCTCGGAACAGCTCGGCCTGCACGTAGGCTGGGAACAGTCTACACGGACCATTACCTTGCAGACAGGCAATAACCCAATCGCAACAACACCTGTACCTGAGCCAGTGCCGCCCCAGGATATCACGGCTCCCCCGATCAACCAGCCAGGAGGACAGACTGCCCTGCGAGGCGTGTGGATTTCCACCGTTTTCAATCTGGATTGGCCATCTGCAGGTTCTTACGGGAATCAGGAAAAACAAAAGCAGGAATACGTGCAGATGCTGGACGAGCTGGAGAATATGGGCATGAACGCGGTCTTCGTACAGGTGCGCCCTGCTGCTGATGCGATCTACCCTTCCACGCTCGTGCCGTGGAGCAAGTTTTTGACGGGGACGCAAGGAAAAGACCCCGGCTACGATCCGCTAGCTTTCATGATTGAGGAAACACATCGACGCGGCATGCAGTTCCACGCCTGGTTCAACCCGTTCCGCGCCGCAACCGATGCCAAGACAGAGACGCTCGCTGCAAACAACGTCGTGAAACAGCATCCGCAATGGATCGTCAATTCCGGCAACAAGCCGTACATCAATCCAGGCATACCGGAAGCGCGTCAGCACATTATTGCCACGATTATGGAGGTTGTGAATCGTTACGACATCGACGGTGTTCATTTGGATGATTACTTCTATCCTTCCAATGGCAACTTCCCCGACGACGCTACCTTCAAGGCGTACAACAGCAAAGGCTTCTCGGATAAAGCTGCTTGGCGCCGCGACAATATTAATCAGTTCGTACAACAGCTCGACCAATCGATCAAAAGCGTGAAGCCGCAGGTGCAATTCGGAATCAGTCCCTTCGGCGTATGGCGCAACAAAGCCATGGACCAGACTGGATCGGACACTAAAGCCGGCGTTACCGCGTACGATCACATGCATGCAGACGTGCGCACCTGGATTCAGCAGGGCTGGATCGATTATGTGACACCGCAAATCTACTGGAGCATGTCCTTTGCCCCTGCCCAGTACGACAAGCTCGTCACCTGGTGGGCCAATGAAGTGCGCGGCACGGATGTCACCCTGTACATCGGCCATGCCCCGTACAAGCTGGGAACCAATGAGGCCGGATGGCAAAACGCGCAGGAGATTATCAATCAGCTCAACTACAATACGATGCATCCAGAAGTAAAAGGAAGCATCTTCTTCAGCGCCAAGGATTTGCGCAAAAACCCGCTTGGCCTGATTCAGGAGCTTCGCACTTACTACAATCGGTAAAAAAACCAAAACCCCCGACAGGTAACTACTGGACAAAGGTTCGTTCATTGTCCGATACCATCACGGGGGTTTTGCTATACCCATTCCTCCAAAACAATTCAGGAGGCTATTCCTTCCTTATTTTTTTGTCATTACAGTCTCAATAAATTGACTGATATTCTCTTTGTTCAGTACCTCCCCACTTGCATTTAATTCGTACTGCAATTTCTTTCCTGTGTTCTCTGTCACCCAGACAATTTGTCTTCTAACCTGGTCTCCTCTAACTTCTTCTGTGTATAACACTTCCAATTGCCCTATTTTCATTACCTCTTTTTTCTGATTATCGAGACCAACTATATAGCGAGTGTTGTTCACAACGTTTTCAAAATTGGAGATATGAAGGTGCAAATAGCCTCCCCCTGCTTCTTTATACGTCAAATACAGTGTATCCAACTCATTCGTCCATTCCAAAGGCTGCATGACGTATTCTTTCTTCTCCTGTTCTGCCTGTTTGTACAATGCCTCTGCGTTGTATTCGTGCTTGAGGCTATTTTCGAGACTCGCATCTAAAAAGGAATAACCTCCCGGAAAAGCCTCCGGCACAAAAATCTGTTCTCCCACTTTCTTTCGAACATCAACCAAAGAGGTAAACTCAAAAGGTCTCGACATCGTGAAAATTTGTTTTTTGGGGTTGTGGGCGACGATATAAACAGCTGCTGCAGTACCTGGCTCCATGTTATCCTCAATTTTCCACCGAATATCGTACAAGGCCTGTCTTTCAGGATCTAGCTCTTTGACTATTTGCCCTTTCCCTTCATATTCGGATACGTCTTTCTCCTGATATAAAACCTCACCCTGTGGATTCTTCAGCTGGTAATGCTGTACAGCAGCATAACCCGTTGTAATACTTGCAATCAAAGCAATGGCGACTAATATGCTAACCTTGTATTTCACAAAAAATCTCTCCTTTTGGGACTGTATTTTGTCCATGACCGACTTCGTAACATCGATCTGCTGTGGAATTCGAGGATCGCTAAACAGGTCTTTGATGTCCTTATGTGAGTCGCGCTGATTCTGCATGCTTAGCTCCTCCCTTCTCCAGTGGGGAATACGCATGACGAAACTTTGCCGCTGTACGCTCAAATTTTTTGCGCAGACTGGCCGCATTCTTGTTCATGATCTGGGCAATTTCTTCGTAGGTTTTTTCTTCCACCCCGCGCAGGATCAAGAGGGTACGCTCTTCGACCGAGAGCCCGGTCATTGCTACGTACACCGATTCACTGAAGTACACGTCCTCAATGTGGCTATCGATATGCGACTCCCCTCTCTCGGCTTCATGCAGGAAGGGGAGAAGCCTGCTCCACTTCCTTTTTCGCAGCACATCCATACAGTGGTTATAGGCAATTTTGTAGAGCCATGCGGCAAATGGTATTTCTCGCTTATATTTTTTTAAATTGCGGTATGCCTTGAAGAATACCTCTTGTGTGGCATCCTCCGCTTCCATCCGATGCCCTAGGATGTGGTAACAATAATGAAAGATCTTCACCTGATAGGCTTTCATGAGTTCCTCGTAGCGTTCTTCATCACCCTGGAGAATCATATCCAGCAGCCCTTCCGTCTCTTGGCTGTCCACGCTCTCCCTCCTTTCATTTGATATAACGTACCGGGACAGCCGTTATGTGACATGAATGCATAAAAAAAGAAAATGCCCTTTCCGTACAGGCATTTTCTTTGATGAAGGTCGATTTTTACGACTTGTGGACGGGACAAGTCAGGGTATTGGCATGGATGGGACATGCCTCCGCGCCAGGCTCATCCTGATAGAAAAAGTTGGGCGTCTTGATTCGGTTGTTATACAGACTGTGAAAAATCGGCGTCGCAGCAGGCGAAATTGGCGGAATCAACCAGGTCCAGTCCCCTGTCATTTCCCTGCCTTCTTTCTTTTCCCGTTGCTCAAAAAGCTGGAACTGCTGGCTCGCAGTATGGTGATCGACAATCGAGACACCGTCCTCCTTGAACGAGTGAAGGACCGCAATATTTAACTCAATGAGCGCCTTGTCCTTCCAAAGTGTGATGTCCCGGCTCGTGTCCAGTTCCATGATTTCCGCCATTTTCGGCACCATGTTGTAGCGATCCTGATCTGCCAGATTTCGCGCACCGATCTCCGTCCCCATGTACCAGCCGTTAAAGGGGGCGGCCCAATAATCGATTCCACCAATCTCCAGGCGCATGTTGGATACGATGGGAACCCCGTACCACTTTAGATCCAGCTCGGAAAATGCGGGATGCTCCGGATGACGCAACGGAACCTCCAGAACCAATTCCTTTGGAATGTCAAAATAGCGCGGGGGATTGTCATCCATTTGAACGACCAGCGGCAAGACGTCAAAACGCGTCCGTTCACCTCGCCAGCCCAGGCTTTCACAGAATCGGGTCAATGGCAGGGACACGGGATCTCCCAACACACCGTCCGCTGTCTCATAACCTGCATAGCGAATCAACTGTTGGTTCCAAATGCGCGGACGCGGTCCTTCCCCTGTCGCAGGCGCGAAAATCGTAATGGCCGGTCGAATTTTTCCGCCGTTGGTCGCGTATTCGATGTGACGAAGGAGTGCTTGTACCATCTCTTCCTCACTTGTAACATGACGTTCGTCAAACACATGAAGCGACTCCCAAAACAGGCGTCCGATGCATCGATTGCTGTTTCGCCACGCCATTTTCGCACCGTGGCTCAATTCTTCTGCTGTATGTTCATAATAGCCTTTTGCTTCAAATGACTCTCTTATTGCCTGCAACCGCGCCTGGATCTCGTCCTGCGATTTGCCCAGCTCACAGTAGCAGGTTATGATAAATCGCTCTGCTTCTTCTATACACAAATGATCTTGCATCCTGTCCTCTTTTCCCGCTCACTCCCTCCAAAAGAGGGCTGCAGCGGCCACCTGTCTTTGCTTGGCTCTTTCCCTCATTATAGTTTTCCCCCTAGTCAAATTCCAATCAACTGCCCTTTCTTCACATTTCTGTCAGAAAGGGATAGATTTTACCCATTCACTGTCATTCCAAATACCGGGGTTGTTAATCGTTTGATTTTCTCCACGCACCGTGAAATCATAGCTATCCTTTGCACCCGTATACCAATCCACAATGACTAGCTTGCCGTTTTCATTGCGTACGAGAAATTCAGTGACTTCACCATAACTACCTACATCCATATTAATTTGCACGGGTACCTTTAAATAGAGAAATCCTCCATCCACATCATCGGTATACTCTACTTCCCAAGCGCCAATCTCAATATTTTGCACCTTATCGGTTTGTTTGTTCTTTCCATGCACAGCATATTGGGATTGAATTTTCTTTTGTGTATACTGTTTCAGGTATTCGTTATCGATAAATGTATCCAATTTGATATCCGAGCCGTTCCAGACCGCTTTATAATAGTCATTCAGCGCTCTCACACACATTTCATAAGCCGTTTCAGAATCCTGAACAGATAGTTTCTCTTTATTTTTAGCGACATATTCGGGGGAATCTTCTAATCCATTCTGTTCCGTGCCGGGTGTAATTTCTGTGTTTATAGCACGATTTGCGCTGCTATCTCCCGAGACTACAGGCATATTTTTTTCGTTATTTTCGTTTGTTTGATCTCGACTACACCCAACCAATACAAGTCCCATTACGATAAAAAACATCATAATTCTTGTCATAACATCCTCCTATAGAAGTTATCAATTAGCAAGAGCTACCATCCCTTCCGAAACGATCCATCTGTTATAGTATATTTGAACAATACGTTGCATAGAAGGATAAAAATCAAGGAGAGCACATTTTCCGCTTCAGAAAAATGTGCTCTCCTTTGCTTAATCCAACAGAGCCTGCAATGCTTTTTTCTTCCAGAACAGGCGGTAATAAGCAGACTGTGCCAGAAGGTTTACTAGGAAGGCGATCGGATACGCCAACCATACACCCTGAATGCCAAGGGATGTGAAATGCGACAGCGAGTACGCCACGGGCACCTGGATCAGCCAAATACATCCGATGGTAAAAATCGTCGGCCACATGACGGTTCCGGATGCCCGCATCGTCGCAGAGAGCGCCATCGTATGACCAAGGATCAGATAGCTCCAAAAGGAGATCAGAATGAGGCTTTGCGCGATGTCGACGGCTTCCGCATTGTCCAGAAAGACTCCCAGGATGGGTCTGGAGAACAAGTAGACCAGGATGACCAGCACTCCGCCCATCAGGTAATTCAACATGATTCCTGTTTTCGTTGTAGGCCCGATCTGGGCATGCTTTTTGGAACCGATCAGTTGGGCCGCAAAGACCGAGATGGCTATCGATACGCTCATCGCAGGGATTTGCACGTAGCTGGCAATCTGGTTGACGATGCCGTAAGCGGCAGTTGCATTCGAACCATAATCGTTGACGAACGTAATCACGGCGATTTCAGACATCGCCAGCGAGACCATGCTCACGCTGGTAGGAATGGCTAAACGCAGCAACGTCTTCAGGATGGAGCCGTCGAGTGTAAAATGCTTCAATACCTGACGATCCAGCTTGAGAATGTGATCCTTTTTATTCAGATACACAATCAAAAGAATACAGGTCATCAAGCCCGAAACTACAGCAGCGTAAGCAGCCCCGTAAAGCCCGTACGCAGGAAGTCCCAGCCAGCCAAATATGAGAACGGGTAACAATATCACATTCAAAATCGTATTAATCAGAAGAAAGAAAAAAGGTGTCTTCGAATCGCCGACTCCACGCAAAAATGTTGTATACGTTAAATAGAAAAAGGTAATCGGCATCGAGAGAAACAGAATGCTCGCATACTTTGTACTTTGATCCAGAATATTCGCCGGAGTACCCATTAGCCGTAAAATTCCTTCTGCAAATACACTTCCGAAAATACCCACCACAACAGAAATGATCAGCGTAAATGCCAGGGTGACACCCACAACTTGCTTCATTTTTGGGATATTTCCTGCACCATATGTTTGGGCAACGAGAATCGAGCTTCCTGAGCCGATCCCAATCGCAGATGACAACAGGAAAAAGAAAAGTGGGAAAAACGCAGCGATCGCTGCGACAGAATCAATTCCTTGCGTCTGTCCCACAACGATCATGCCAAACACTTGGCCCACGGATTGCAAGACATTAGACAATATCACGGGAACGAGAAAAACCAGCATTGGTTTCGCTGAGGTTAACCAATTCATAAAAAACACCTCTATTCAGTTTATAGACAAATATAACAAATGTTTGTTTTTTAGCAGACGGTTATTATATTCGTTTGATTTATACAGGGATTTTACTTGCCTCAGCGATCTTTGTCAATAACTTTCGAAAAAAAAAGCCGGACACATTTGTCCAGCGTTGCTCCTATCGAATCTTGGGTCTTCGGTTCATCCTTCAACTTTCTAGGATGGGAATCAGCAGCTTGACACTTTCTTCTTCGGCCGTCTCTTGAATATCGTACACCTCTACCTGGAAGGCTTTGAAAACCTTTTTCCGATAGCCGTTTTGATGAATCCAATTCAACAGTACATCATAGCCCTTATCAATGGTCTTGTTCGTGCAGGACACCTGTGCGTAACGTGTCGCCGGTATGGAAAAACCCATCATACCTTCCGGGACAGAGGTAAGGTCGTCCACTTCGAAGCAGGCAAAATACGTCGCTACGATCTCATTGCAGATAAATGGAGATAACAAAACATTCCGGTTCACCGCATGCTTGATCGTATTGCGTTTCTCCCAAAACTCATGGTGGATCTGTAAGGCAGCCTGGGTAAATCCTGCTGGAAAAGGTGCCGTGATGTGCATTCCGACTACTTTCCATTCCTTTGTCACCAGTTCACAAGTAAACAATGTCTTTTCCATTTCATAGATACCTCCCTGCGTAAAGGCAGAATTCTGTATGAATACTGGATCTGACAAATGCCAGCAAACCGATTGCGAGGCTTCGCAGAAAATTCGGTTGCCACGGTACGAATTCCCTTACTCGATCTTGGACAATACTGATTTATTTTAATGGAAATTAAAGGATGCCCGCAACTGTTTTTTCTAAAAAGCTAGAATGAACCGAACATTTGCTGCAGCTTTTTTACCTGTGCACCGGAAAAGTTACCAGGCAGGGACTGCTTTACATGGGAATCCAAAAAATACATGAGTTCCGGTCTAGTGGCAAAGCAAAAAGCAGCCAATTCTCTGGCTGCTTTTTTGCTGTCCGTCTCATTTTTTATCGATTTCTTACTTCCATGGCACCAGCTTGCGCTCCAACCATTGAAGGACACGGTTGAAGGTCAAGCCCAGCAAGGAAAGCACCAGTACCCCGACCATCAGCTTGGTAGTAATCATCAGGTTTCCGTAGTGCAGCACCATCGAGCCAATCCCTTGCTGTGCCGCGATCATCTCGGCGGAAACCAACAGGAGCAACGAGGTTCCGGCTGCCAGCTTCAATCCGGCGAAGATCATCGGCAAGGAAGCAGGCAGAATCACCTTTCGAATCACATTGAAGTGATTGGAGCCAAAGGTTACCGCTGCTTTGATCAGCATCGGATCGACGTTTTTTACTCCGGAAAACGTATTGATGACGACCGGGAAAAAGACCCCCAGCGCAATGATCGCCAGTTTGGGCATTTCCCCGATTCCCAGCCAGAGAATAATCAAAGGCAAAAGCGCGATTTTGGGAATCGGATAGATGGAATACACGATCGGCGTTAAAATGGCATCCGTCCATCTGGAGAAACCAAGAATCAGACCGAAGATGATGCCAAGACTGGCTCCGACTGCATATCCTCCGCCAATCCGCATGAGACTGGCTACCAGATCTTCATAAAGCTCTCCACTTACGAGCATGTCCCAGCCAGCCGTCAAAATTGCGGTGGGCGCTGGCAAAAACAGCGGAGGCACAATCCCCAAGCGACAGACGATCTCCCACAGTACCAACAGCACCGTAATTCCCAAAACGGCAGCATAGCTGGGGATCTTCGTCTCTAAAAAGGCAACGCGATTGGTAATGACTTGTCTTTGCTTATCCGGCATCTTTTACCCCTCCCTCGACGCTTCTTGGGCATCGTGGCGAATGAGCTGCCAGATTTCATCGACATACTGCTCGAAGCGCATCCGGTATTCGTCCTTATCCCGTCCGATCTTCGGCAAATCAATGCGGATCGTGCTCTTGATCTGGCCCGGATGACGAGAGAGAACGATTACGCGGTCCGCCAGGTAGACGGCCTCCTGAATGTTGTGCGTCACGTAGAGCGTGCTCAAGCGCGTCCGATCCCAGATGGTCAGCAGCTCCTCCTGCATAATCGTCCGTGTCTGTGCATCCAGCGCGGAAAAAGGCTCGTCCATCAGCAGCAGGTCTGGTTCGATCGCCAAGGCTCTGGCGATACCAGCACGTTGCCGCATACCGCCGGAGAGCTGCTTGGGATAAGCATTTTCAAAACCGCTTAAACCAACCATATCAATGTAATGCTTGCCCTTTTCCTGTTGCTCCTGCTTGCTGGCAC
>DASQMM010000063.1:0-2989 GCA_035645495.1 Brevibacillus sp.
CGGAACATTCCCATCCTTGATGCTGGGGTGATTTTTGGCGAAAAGAAGGTCTGCTGCAAACAAAACCTGATCGTCGGGAAGATAGAGTACAGTATCGCATGCACTATGGCCATTTCCCATCGGGATCAGGGCTGCCGTTCGTTTGCTGCCGTGGAACGTGAACAGGCCGCCAAACGTCATGGTAGCAGGCACAGGCACTAATTCGGCAAGTGCAGCATCCATGGCGAGAATGTCACCCAATTGAAGGTTGAGCTCTTCTCGCTTGCTCTCATCGCTCTCCTCTTCGATGGCTTTTTGCAAAATGGCTGGATAGCCCGGATTTGCCTTGGCAAAGGAGAGGAACTGCTGGGTGCGCTCGAGCATCAGGTTGCGAGTCATTACTGTAGAGAGGATGGGAAGATCGGCGAATACCTGATTTCCACCAACATGATCCAGATGAAAGTGGGAATTGATGACCAGGGAGATCGGTCGTCCAAAAAGATGAAGCGCTGCTTCCCGCAGGGATCGAGCGGCTTGGGGGGTGTACATGGTGTCGAAGAGGAGGATTTGTTCGCCCAGATCAACGAGGCCAGCGTTGGCCATCGAGCCTGTGCCGCCCTTTGCTATCGCCGCATAGATGCCATCCGCGATGTATTCCAATGTGAAAAAAGAAGATTCAAAGCCTGATACAGCTGCCATTGGTTTACCTCCCATTCTTGTAGGGCTGAAGTCCTGTCTTTAGTATAATTTGGAATTTTCAGCCAAACAATATCAGACCATGACAGCATTTTGACAATCATTTGATTATTAATCATAGTATTTACCTCGACATACTCAACTTTTACACACCACTTGATGGCATTCTGCTTATCATGATAAAAAGCAGAGGGCAAAGTGCCAGGGAGTGACAAAAGTTCATGATGCATCCCGATACAGAGCTGCGGTACATCAATGATGTGATCGGCTACGGTGTGTTTGCGACCAGGTTCATTCCCAAAGGAACCATAGTATGGGCGTTGGATGATCTGGACCAGGTATTGGATCCTTCCTTCGTGGAAAGACTGGACCCATTGCGTAAGCAGGATGTTCTCAAGTACTCCTTCAAAAATCAGCATGGGCAATACATTCTTTGCTGGGACAAAGCCAGATATGTCAATCACAGCTTCCATGCGACCTGTGTGGGGACGATGTATGATCTGGAGCTGGCTGCGCGAGACATCCATCCGGGTGAAGAACTGACCGATGATTACGGGACGCTCAATCTGGATGAGCCGTTTGCGTGCATACCAGAGGAGGGAACGACCCGGTCTTGGGTCATGCCCGATGATCTGCTTCATTACTACCAGCAGTGGGACGAGAGCGCGAAGGAGGCATTTCGGCACTTTGAGCGAGTCGAGCAGCCGTTGAAGCATCTGATTCGTCCCGAGCATCGGGGAAAAATCCGGGCCATCGTGCAGCAGCGGGCAGAGATGGACTCCATTCGTCATCTCTATTGCCAGAAAGAGTGGCAAAAGTAGGAAAATCATCGAGGAGTCGGGCCCGATCAGGGTCCGATTCTGTTGAACTTATGGGACAGAATCAGTATTATGGAGTGTAAAGGTGAAGGGAAAGGTTGAGTTCATTTGGAAAACAAGGCAGCAGCATCCTCTTTTATCCGAAATATTGTGATCGATGACCTGAAAAATGGGAAAGTCAAGGAAATTATTACCCGGTTCCCGCCAGAGCCGAATGGATACCTTCATATTGGGCATGCCAAAGCGATCTGTGTGAACTTTGAATTGGCGGACGAGTTCTCGGGGAAAACCAATCTGCGTTTTGACGATACCAATCCGTCCAAGGAAGATGTCGAATTCGTAGAGGCGATCAAAGAAGATGTGAAGTGGCTCGGTTTTGAATGGGACGGGCTGTTTTTTGCTTCCAACTACTTCGAGGAGATGTATAATCGAGCGGTTCTCCTGATCAAGAAAGGAAAAGCTTATGTAGATGATCTTTCCGCAGAAGAGATGCGCAAGCTGCGCGGCACACCGATGGAGCCGGGCGTGGACAGCCCGTTTCGCAACCGTTCTGTGGAAGAGAATCTGGATCTGTTCGAGCGGATGCGCAATGGCGAGTTCAAGGACGGGGAAAAGGTGCTTCGCGCCAAGATCGACATGACTTCCCCCAACTTCAACATGCGTGATCCAGTTCTCTACCGGATTTCCCATACGCACCACCACAATACCGGTGACAAATGGTGCATCTATCCGATGTACGATTATGCCCACCCGTTGGAAGATGCGATCGAAGGCGTCACACACTCCCTCTGTTCCCTGGAATTTGAGGATCATCGTCCGCTCTATGACTGGGTCATCCGGGAATGCGAGATGGAGAGCCAGCCCAGACAGTATGAATTCGCCAGATTGAACCTGAACAATACCGTGATGAGCAAGCGAAAGCTGAAGCTTTTGGTAGAAGAAAAAGTGGTGGACGGCTGGGATGATCCGCGCATGCCTACCATCGCTGGACTGCGCAGACGCGGATATACACCGGAAGCCATTCGCACATTTGCCCGCGAAGTCGGGGTAGCCCGCAGCAACAGCGTCGTGGATTCGAAAATGCTGGAGCACTTCATTCGCGAGGATCTCAAGTTGAAAGCTCCGCGAACCATGGCTGTCTTGAATCCGTTGAAAGTAGTCATCACCAACTATCCGGAAGGTCAAGTCGAAATGCTCGATGCCGAGATCAACCCGGAAAACGAAGAAATGGGCATGCGCCAAATTCCGTTTTCCCGAGAAATCTATATCGAACAGGACGATTTTATGGAAGATCCGCCGAAAAAATACTTCCGTCTCTTCCCGGGCAATGAAGTTCGTCTGAAGCATGCTTACTTCATTACCTGTCAGGAAGTGATCAAGGACGAAGCCGGCAACGTCGTGGAGATTCACTGCACCTATGACCCCGAGACCAAGAGCGGCAGCGGGTTTACTGGTCGCAAGGTAAAAGGGACCATCCACTGGGTAGAAGCCTCACA
>DASQMM010000064.1:0-2816 GCA_035645495.1 Brevibacillus sp.
CTGTGCCACCTGTACGTTGCGTACCTCGGGAAAGGACTCTGTCGTCCCTTCCAATGATGTCGAATAGTTATTGCTACCCCAGACGAGCTGTGCCCTGCCGTTGACGCTGGGAGCTACCCCGGACACAGACTCCTTCTGGGCGATCGCCTCGGCATCGGCGAGCGTCAGCGTGTTAAGCGATCCCGCCCCCAAGCTGATCCTGCCTTGCGTAGCCTGCCCGGGAGAGACGATGAGCAGATTGCTGCCAAGTCCATTGATCTGGGATGCCACACTGGCGGAGGTCCCCTCCCCGATCGCGACCATCGCGATAACAGCTGCAACCCCGATAATAATCCCGAGCATCGTCAGCACGGAGCGCAGACCATTGGCTTTGATACTGCGAAATGAGACGCGTAAACTCTCTATAAAGCTCATCTTCCTACCTCCGGCAACACTCTTCTGCGTTCCTCCACCACTTCGTTGGAGATGATCTGACCATCCCGGAACCGAACAATGCGTTTGGCATATTCGGCGATATCCGGCTCGTGCGTGACCAGGATGACGGTTTTGCCTGCATCGTTCAGCTGTTGGAAGATTCCCATGATCTCTTCGCTGGTCTTCGTATCCAAGGCTCCAGTCGGCTCGTCTGCCAGCAGGATGACCGGATCATTCACCAGGGCTCGGGCGATCGAGACGCGCTGCTGCTGTCCCCCTGACAATTCGTTGGGCTTGTTGTACAGCCGCTCATCCAGTCCCACCTCTACCAGGGCGCGGATGGCCCGCTCGCGACGCTCCTTGGCAGATTTCCCGGCATACAGCATGGGCAGCTCCACATTTTCGACGGCTGTCGTCCGTGGCAAGAGGTTGAAATTTTGAAAGACAAAACCGATTTTCTGGTTGCGAATCTCTGCCAGCTCGTCGTCATGGGCCTGTGATACGGGATAACCGTCCAGATAAAACTCGCCCGAGGTCGGCTTGTCGAGGCATCCGATCACATTCATCATCGAGGACTTGCCAGAGCCAGAAGGTCCCATGATCGCAACGAAGTCCCCCGTCTCGATGGACAGGCTCACCCCACGCAGCGCTTGAATCTCCTGGTCGCCGATCTGATACCGCTTGCGCAAATCTTCCATTTGAATGACTGGTCTCATCGGATCATCGTCCTCATGCCGCCGCCTCCTGGAAATCCGCCCATTGCAGGTACGCTGCCCATTCGCATACTGCCCTGAGTAGAACCGGAGCTGCCGCCTGCTGTCGGAAGAATGACGATTTGGTCTCCTTCAGACAAGCCCTCGACGATCTCGACGCGGCCGGAAGCAAAGTAACCGATTTTGACCGGCTGGAAGCGATACGGCAGGTTGCCTCGGTTATCTGTGTTGCTTGCCTGGCTTCCTTCCTGCTGTTGCTGCTGGCCTTGCCGTACCGCTTGCTTTTGTTCGTTATTGCCCGTTCTGCTTTCGGCTGCGCCGCTTCTGTTCCCAGCAGAGCCGCTCGCATTCATGAGCAAAACCCCGTCCGTTCCATTGCGGCTTTGCAAGGCAGATGCTGGAATCACAAGCACATTGGTATGGCTCCCGATCTCGATGGTCACATTCATCGTCATGCCGATTTTCAGCAAGCCTTCCTTGTTATCCACCGAGAGCAGGACATCGTAGGTCGTCACCCCTGAATTGGTGGTCGCTTCCGGGTAAACCAGCTTGACGGAGCCATGAAACGTCTTGTCCGGATAGGTATTCGTGCTGAACGTTACAGAAAGTCCTTCTTTTACTTTTCCGATGTCGCTCTCGCTGATTTGTGCGAGCACTTCCAGATTGCCTGAATTGGAGTTGTCCATCACGATGACCTGGTTGGATGGGATCTCTCCGACGTTTCCATTTACCGCTACGATCACACCGTCCATTGGCGCTTTCAAGGTGACGGCATTGAGCGCGGATTGGCTCGTCTGCAACTGGGCTTTTGCCTGCTCGACTGCTGCCCTGGCTGACAGGATGCTGGCGGAGTCTGGGCCCTTCTGAGCTTCTTCCAGATTTTCCAGAGCGGTTTGATACGCTGCCTGAGCCTGCTCGATCTTGTACGCCGACTGTCCTTCAGCCTGCTCCAATGCCAATGTGGCAGTCTGGTAGTCACGCTTCGCCTGTTCCAGCTCTGTCTGCGTTGTTTCATACTCCGTGCGAGAAATCGCTCCCGCATCAAACAACGCCTTTTGCGACGTGAAATTCTTGTTGGCTTTGTCCAGATTTTCCTTGGCCTTGGCCTCGTCATTGCGCGCCTTTTCCAAATCAATCGTCTTGGTCGCCATCTCCAGCTCGGTTTTTGCCTGGTTCACGTTTGCCTGCAGGGTCCGCATCTCGCCCTCTGATCTGCTCTTCAGCGCTTCTTCCAGCTTCGCCTGGGCTGACAGCAGGTTGGCTTCGGCATTGATCAGTTGCATCCGAGCCACGGAATCATCCATGGTAGCCAGAACATCGCCTTTTTTCACCACATCGCCTACCTGGACGTTGATCGAGGAGATGACGTCCTTGGCGTTTTCCGCATCCGCGAAGGATAACGTGGATCTCTTGGAGGCCTGGACCGTACCGGATGCCATGACCGTCTCGGTGATATCTCCCTTCCCTACGTTTATGACCGTATAAGCTGCTTCTGCCTGGACGGGTGCCATGAACATCTGGTAGCCGACTATTCCTCCGCCGCCCAGCAGCAGGACGGCCAGTCCTGTTATCACGATTCGTTTCCTGTTCTTCCCTGCCTTGGAGAAGAAGCTTCGTTTCTTGCTTGTCTCATTCACTTGGAGACTCCCCCCGCTATGTACAAAATCTTGCAAGTCTACTCCTGCCTTT
>DASQMM010000065.1:0-3513 GCA_035645495.1 Brevibacillus sp.
ATGCTGTGTAACATTTCGACAGCGCTAAACATTCCTGAATTGAGGGAAATATAAAGGGGGAATTTTTAAAAAGTTGTGATTGACTGATCAATAACAGCGTGGTACATTGTTTTTGTGTTAGTGATTGATCAATCACAATAATTTGGATGAGGTGATTTCCTTGAAAAAAGCGATTGTCATAGGAGCAACTGGAGGTACAGGCGCTGCGATAACAGAAGAACTGGTTAAGCGAGGAATAAGTACGGTTGCCTTCGGAAGATCTTTGCAAAAGCTGGAGCGACTTCGGACAGGGGTGGGTAATCCAGAGAATCTAACGATTGCAGCAGGTGACGCTTTCCGGCCGAATGACATCGTCATGGCGGCAGAAGGTGCGGATGTTTTGTTTCATTGCGCGAATGTGCCATATCACGAGATGGAGAGCAAGCTGATACCTCTAGGAGAATCGGTGATGGAGTGCGCCAACCAGTTGGGCTTGAAGGTAGTCGCGATCGATGGTATTTATCCCTATGGAAGAAGACAGATGGACCGTGTGACCGAGGAGCATCCGAAACAGCCGCATACCAGAAAAGGGAAAACAAGGCTTGCTTACGAGAATATGTTGTTCGACAGTCGTTGGAGCCAGGCTAAGGCAATGATCGTCCGTTTGCCGGATTATTACGGCCCCACGGCGAATGAGGCTTCTTATCTTGGGACGACGCTCGATGCGATCGCGACTGGCAAGTTGGCCTTTTTCATCGGCAATATGCGGGTTCCACGGGAGTTCATTTATTTGCCGGATGCGGCGTTCATGATTGTGGAGCTGGCCGCCAGGGCTGATACCTATGGAGAGAACTGGAATATTCCGGGTGCTGGTCTGATTTCAGGCGGGGAGATCGTGCGAATTGCCAGGCAGGCAAGCGGAAGATCAAAACCTGTTATTCCACTCGGAAAGGGTGGCCTGTCATTACTCGGCATGTTTGTGCCAGTCATGAAGGAGGTAGTGGAAATGCTCTATTTAACAGAAGAGCCGCTTATCCTGAGTGGAGAAAAATACGCGAGGTTGATCGGTCCGGTTCGTGCTACACCTTTCGAAGAGGGGATTACAAATACGATTCGCATGTTGCAAAGAAGAAAAGAAACTCTGATAAAGTAATTGATCAATCACTAACTGTAATTGAACACTTGCTTTACAGGTAATATTCGTTGTGATCAGGTTTGGTTGCCGGCGTACGGGTGGGAGGGAGCGGCAAATAGCATGTCCTCCCTTGATTGGAAGGACTGTTCGGTGAGCATTGGATTTCTCGTGCAGGAAACGGCAGAAATGCCGTTTTTTGTATACATTTGCAAGGCTTAGTGAGAAGATTTACAGAGGATGGTAAACGAGGAGGATGATGATGAAGATAACAAAAGTGGAAACAAACGGTGTTCACATAGCCATCGTGAGCAGCAATGAAATCCTGATAGAGGATGTCCAGTCAGCATTGGATCTTATGGCAACGGTACATTATGAGGCTGGCTGCGATCGGATCATCATGAACAAATCCCTGATTAGTGAGCGCTTTTTCGATTTGAAAACACGTCTGGCAGGTGAGATCCTTCAGAAGTTTACCAATTATCGCGTGAAGGTTGCCATTGTCGGAGATTTCTCTGTGTATTCCAGTCAAAGCCTAAAGGATTTTATCTATGAATCGAATAACGGAAACGCTATTTTCTTCTTGCCGACCGAACAACAAGCGGTTGAGAAGTTGAGCATTTAGTGCTTGTGCCTGCCCATATGACATACCAGCCACCAATCTGCTACTTTCAGGAGCCGCAAAGTCTACGGTCACTGCAAGGTTGCGCAGATTGGTGGCTGGATACTAGGCCAATAAGTGTATAAGCCACCAGATAGAGACGGTTGGTTATCCTACCAAGGATTCAAATTTCTAAAAATTACAAAAACATATTGACTCGCGGATTCGTCGTTCCATACAATGTATACACAACACATAACTCACAACACAGAATACAGTTCTTACTTAAAGAAAAAGAGTAAAATCCAAGGGAAAGGGTTTGATTGCGATGAGAGTATGTTCATTCCTCTTATTCATCGTTTTGCTGATGAGTTCGGTATTTACCGGGAGTGCGCTGGCGAAGGAGAATTCGAAACAAGCGGCTGATATGATCTTTGAAAATGGCAGCGTTTACACGGTTGATAAAGATCGTAGCAGGGCAGAAGCGGTTGCGGTTAAGGATGGCAGGATTCTCTACGTCGGTGATAGCAAAGGAGCAGCCGCTTTCAAAGGTTCCAACACCAGAGTGATTGATCTGAAGGGAAAAATGCTTTTGCCCGGATTTATCGACAGCCATGCCCATGCTTACCTGATGGCGGAAAGTCTTTTTTGGTTGGATATTACGAATGATTCGACCTTGGAAGAATACGAACAGGCCATCAAGGATTACTTGAAGGAGCATCCCGACAGTAAGCAACTGCGTGGTGTGGGCTGGAGTAGAGAGTTGATCGAAGCCAGCGGGCTTGCTCCAAAAGAGTGGCTCGACCAGGTGGTTCCCGATATTCCTGCTGTCTTTATCTCGAGCAGCCACCACGATTTATGGGTAAACTCAAAAGCTCTTGAGAATGCTGGAATAGACAAAAACACTCCGAATCCACAAGGGGGCATTATTGAACGAGATCCGAGAACAGGAGAGCCGACGGGTATTTTGCAAGAATTTTCTGCCCATAATCTTGTGATTAACGCACTTCCCCAGCCAGATTTTACGGTACAGGAATATAAAGAAACGATTTTCGCCTGGCAGGAATTTGCAGCTAAAAATGGAGTTACCTCGGTTTTCGTGCCCGTTCACTATCCAACCGAAAATCTGCTGAAGGCATTTGAAGAAATGGACAATGAAGGCAAATTGACCCTGCGATACGATTTAGGGTTATGGGCTGATGAAACCAAAGGGACAAAGCAGATTGGGACATTGAAAGAAATGCGTGACAAGTACCAAGGCGAGTTGTACAGGGTAGACACGATTAAAATATTTGCCGACGGTGTCGGTGACGCTGAACTGGTTTGGGATCAAGATGTATTAGAGGAGACCGTGGCTGCTTTAGATAAAGAAGGCTTCCGCATTTATGTCCATGCCATTGGCATTCAGGGATTTTACCCCAGCAGCAATGTTTTAGACGCTTTTGAAAAGGCTGCTGAAGGAAATGGAAAACGAGATTCCCGGCATGCGATTACCCACATTGACTGGGTTCAGGAAGAGGATGTTGCCCGGTTTAAGGCGTTAGGTGTCATACCTGTCCCTCAGCCTGCCTGGTTCGGAAATGATTGGTATGATGATGTAAGGGGAGATGAGTTGAAGAATCTTAACCGGATGAATAGCTATTTGGAAGCGGGTATACCCGTTGCTTCATCAAGCGATTTCCCTTCAACCTCCCAGTTCCTAAGTGACTTCCGGCCTTTTACAGGACTGGAGGTAGGGGTAACGAGATTGGATCGGGACAAAGCTGTTGAAGCCGATTTAGACAAGGCGGCTTGGCCGAAG
>DASQMM010000066.1:0-6084 GCA_035645495.1 Brevibacillus sp.
CAGGCGGACTACCTTTGCAGGATATCAGGATTCTGGATGCCTCGACCATGCTCGCAGCTCCTTGGGCAAGTACTTTTCTAGCAGACTATGGAGCGCAGGTAATCAAGATCGAGCATCCTGAGTACGGGGATCACGCGAGAAGATACGGGAAGCAAAAGGAAGGAATTCCGCTGTTGTGGAAGACGCTGAATCGCAACAAAAAAGGAATTACTTTGAATCTCAGCAAGCCACAGGGGCAGGAGCTTTTCAAGAAACTGGTCGCCCAAGTGGATGTGGTCGTGGAAAATTACAGACCGGGGACATTTGAAAAATGGAATCTGGGCTGGGATGTCTTATCCGCAATCAATCCTTCCCTGATTATGCTGCGAACCACAGGCTTTGGCCAATCCGGACCGTATGCGTCCAGGGCTGGATTTGGCACCGTCGCAGAGGGAATGAGCGGCTTCACTTCTGTTAATGGCTCTGCGGATGGACCGCCTACTTTGCCCGGAATGGCCCTAGCAGACGGTGTCAGCGGTGCGTTTGGTGCTTTGTCACTGATGATCGCCCTTCATGAGCGGGCAAACAATCCGGAAAAAAAGGGACAATGCATCGATATCTCCCTCTACGAGCCTCTGATGCGGTTCCTGGAGCCTCATATCGTGGCCTACGACCAATTGGGGATCATCGCCAGCCGCGTGGGCAACGGAAGTCTCTCTGTCGCTCCCAGGAATGCGTACCAGACGAAGGAGGGCAGATGGGTAGCCTTGTCCGGTGCAGCTCAATCGATAACAGAGAACCTGTTCAAGGCGATTGGCAGAGAAGATCTTCTGACAGATCCGCGTTTTGCAACGAACGAGCTGCGACTGAAGCACGTGGAGGAATTGGACGATATCATCGGCGGCTGGATTCGGGAGAGAGAGTTGGACGAGGTGCTGGAGATCCTCCATGGCAGCGGTGCTGTCGTCGGCCCCATGTACGATGTCAGTCAATTGGATCAGGATCCGCATTTTCACTATCGCGAGTCTTTTGTAACCCTGCAGGACGAAGAACTGGGAGAGATGAGGGTGCCCAATGTGGTAGCCAAATTTTCACGAACACCTGGAAGAGTCATCAGCAGGGGGCCGAAGCACGGCGAGCATAATTTGGAGGTCTATCGTGACTGGCTGTCTTTGTCGGATCAGGAGTTGGAAGCGCTGAAAAAGGAAAAGATCATTTGACCATCTTCACCAGCTGTTTGATATAGTAGGCATGGCCAAACCGCTTGTGGGGGTGCCATGCCAGTGACAATTGAAAGCGCTCACAGAAGGTTTCCCATGCTGATGTTTACTTTTTCAAGAAGGAGTGTTGACGATGGGCATTGGTCTACTGGCATTGATTGTATTTATTGCACTGATTATTTTTTGGTCTACCGTCCTCAAGCGGGGGATCGGAGAGGCGATGATTGTAGGCTTTCTCGTCACCGCCTTGTTTGGTGGAGCAGAAGCACCCGCCTTGCTCTGGGATGGCTTTGTCTTCGGAGCTACCAATGAGGTATTGTTTGCAGCGATGGCATTCGTATTCATGTCCTACATTATTGATAGAACGGGTATCATCTTGCGCCTGATCGAGATTCTGAATTCGCTGCTGGGCCGTCTGCCGGGAGGGGCATCCCATGTGTCTACCTTCGGCTCTGCCTTGATGGGGATGATATCAGGCTCGGGGTCTGGGAATACGGCCACGACAGGAGCTGTCACCATCCCCTGGATGATCCGCTCGAATTGGAGCAAGGAAATGGCGGCAACGGTGGCGGCTGGCAACGCAGGTCTGGGCATTGCGTTTCCCCCGAGTAGTTCCATGTTTATCTTGCTGGGCTTTGCTCCCATTGCAGCCGTGGTGTCAGAAGGAGATCTGTACGTGGCGCTGCTGATCGGAGGCGCCTATCAAGTTCTCTACCGAATCATTTTGACGATGTGGTTTGTTCGTAAATATAAAATCCAAAGGCTATCAGCCGAGTTTGTCCAGCCGATTGGAAAGTCGCTTCGGGAAGGCTGGAGGTCCACGTTTATCTTTTTGGGTATTCTCATCCCCGTTCTCGTTACCATCGGTCCATTGGCAGAAATGCTGGAGGCAAGCCCCGGCATCGGAAAAGCGGCAATGGGTGAGATTTCGTTGATCATCTGGATTCCTGTCATCATCATTTTCATCAGTTTACTAATCGGCCGGGCCAATCTGCCGAAAACGACAGCGGCTTGGACACAGTTTCTGCGAGAGTCGATATCCGGTTTTTCCGTCGTCGGGGTGTTGCTGTTATTCGCTTTTGCTGCCAGTAAAGTGCTTGGAGGGCTGGGGTTGGCAAAGGATTTGAGCAGCCTGATGGAAGGACTTCAATTCGCGCCCTGGCTGATGATCTTGATCGTCGGCATTCTGCTGGTGCTGGTCGCAGGACCGCTCTCCGGTACCGCAACCTTGACGGCGGTAGGGATGGTTGCCTTTAGCGCTTTGGTTTCAGCAGGTGTAGATCCGGTGATCGCGGTTGTCGCAATTTTGGTGTTTGCATCTACGGAAGGGGCTTCTCCGCCATCCTCCGCCCCGATCTTCATCGCCTCCGGAATCGCTGGGGCCAATCCGGCGAAGACGTTCGTGCCCCTGATTGTGTATTACGTCGTTCCCATATTCCTGATCGGATATTTGATTGCTCTTGGCGTTTTGCCCATACCGGTATAAAAGGAAGAGGAGTGAGAAGATGAAAAAGTGGCTAGAGACATCCTTTATCATCAGTTTGGTTCTATTTTTGCTGGCTGGGTCGTTGCTAGTGATCGGTCAAATCGCGGGAATCCTGCTGCAAAATGGCGACCTGATCACAATGAGTCATGAAATGTTCTCCAAGCCAGCATTTCTGTTGAGTGCTGTCGCCGGTGTCATTTCCTATTTGTTAAAGCAAACAAAAAAACAGAAGATGGGTGCGGAATCGAGCGAGGCGTAGAGGAAGAGGCTGAAGAAGCCTCTTTTTTTCGTATTGACTAGCTGGCAAATTCAGATTATTTTTATAGTAACCGGTTACATGTCAATTGGAAAAAACATCATGTAACAGGAAAAGGGTTGTGTAAACCGGTTACACATAGTCGGTGGTGAAGGTAAAGATGAAAGCAACAATCAGAGACGTCGCCAAGTTGGCAGGTGTTTCCGTGGCTACGGTATCCCGAGTGATGAATCAAAATGGTTATGTCAACAGCGAGACCGAACAAAAGGTAAATAGAGCCATGAAGCAGTTGCAATATGTACCCAACCAGATGGCAAGGGGATTGGCAGGAAAGCGCACGAAGACGATTGCGTTGATTTTGCCTGATATTTCCAATCCATTCTTCCCCGGTTTGGCGAGGGGAGTGGAGGATATTGCGCAAAACAACGGATATACAGTCATTTTATGCAATTCCGACGACCTCGGGGTGAAAGAGCGATCCTATATCGAGGTACTGAAAAAGAAGTACGTCGACGGGATCATTTTCGCGACCAATAATCTGGTGCAGGAAGACCTGGAGCGGCTGGAGGAAGCGCAGATTCCCTTTGTGATGCTGGACCGGGCCCCGGATATGAAATCTGGATGCGTCATCACGGTAGACAACTTCGGGGGCGCGAAGGCCGCTGTGGAGCATTTGCTGGATTCGGGCTGCAAGAAGATCGCTCATATCTATGGCCCCAAGGAGCTGGTCACAGCGAAAGAACGTCTGGAAGGCTATGAAGAAGTCGCGCGAAAACAACCGTGGTACACGCCAACCCTGTTGGTCCCGGGTGATTTCACCATCGACGGAGGAGTAAAAGCAGTGGAAGCTTTGCTCCGCAATCATCCAGATGTAGACGGGATTTTTGCAGGGAACGACTTGATGGCGGTTGGCGCGCTGAAAGCATTGAATCGCAGAGGTATTTCGGTGCCGGGAGAAGTGGCGGTATGCGGGTTTGACGGCGTCAATCTGACGGAAATCACGCAGCCGGAGCTGTCCACGATCGCGCAGCCTATTTACCAGATCGGCGAGCTTGCAGCGAAAAAGCTGATTGAAAGGATCGATCAGTCCAGCAGCCATTATGAAACGGTGGAGTTGGGAGTTTCCCTGATTGTCAGGGATTCGACGAAGAAATCCTGAGCGCCGTTTCAGACAACATTCCGACCGGCAAGATAAAGACGGGGATGAGAGAAACTTCAGTGATCGTAGAGAAGAACGAGTCGGAACGTTCGTATAGTAAGGAGTAATGGAAGAGTGAAACCAAACATCGTCGTGATTGGAAGTTTGAACATGGACATGGTTGTCCAGGCACCGCGTCTGCCCGCCAAGGGAGAAACGATTCTGGGGCAAAACGTACAATTCGTTCCGGGAGGGAAGGGAGCGAACCAGGCGATTGGTCTGGCTCGTCTCGGAGCGCAGGTAGCCATGATCGGACGCGTGGGAGAAGACCTTTTCGGAGGGGAATTGCTCAGTTCTCTGCAGTCAGGGGGAGTAGACGGCACAGGCGTGAAAAAAACAGCGTCCAGCGATACGGGAGCTGCTTTCATCGTTTTGGCGCAGGGAGACAACAGCATTATCGTCGTGCCAGGGGCGAATGCACACTGCACTCCGGCAGACATCGATGCGCAGATGGCGTTGATCGAGAAAGCGGACATCGTTCTGATGCAAATGGAGATTCCATTGGAGACAGTGACCTATGCTGCGAAAGTCGCCAAGCGGCTGCAGAAGACGGTCATCCTCAATCCGGCCCCCGCCCAAAAGCTTCCTGCTGAACTGCTCGCCTGCGTGGATGCGATTACCCCGAACGAGACGGAGCTTTCCCTGCTGGCGGAGGGACAAGGCAGTCTGGAGGAGCAGATGGACGTCTTGCTGGCCCAAGGGATTCGCAAGGTCATCGCGACGCTCGGCTCCCAAGGAGTAGCGTTCAAAGAGGAGGGCAAACCGTTGCAGCGCATCGCGGGTTATCGCGTCCCGGTGGTCGACACTACAGGTGCGGGTGATGCTTTCAACGCCGGCTTTGCCTACGCGCTGGGCAGCGGCCAACCCCTCGGAGAAGCGATTGCTTTTGCCAACAAGGTGGCTGCCATATCAGTGGGACGCTTCGGTGCCCAGGAAGGGATGCCGACGCTGGACGAAGTGACTCAGTTTTCAGAATCATCATACTAATGTTGATACTATTTACAAGATAAAGAGGTGTTTAGAAATGAAAGTATTGTTTATTGGAGAATCCTGGGTCGTTCATATGATCCATACAAAAGGGTATGACAGCTTCACTTCCACCAAGTACGAGGAAGGAGCGACCTACCTGCTGCAATGCCTGCGTGATGCCGGTATCGAAATCGACTATATGCCTGCGCACGAGGTTCAGGTGCGTTTCCCGAAAAAGCGGGAAGAGCTGGATAAGTACGATGCCATCGTCTTAAGCGACGTAGGGGCCAACACCTTCCTGCTGCAAAACGCAACCTTTTACAACATGGAGATCATCCCTAACAGTCTGGAGCTCATCCGTGATTATGTCGCAGACGGCGGTGGCTTCATGATGATTGGCGGCTACCTTTCCTTCATGGGGATCGAAGGGAAAGCCAACTTTAAAAACACCGTTCTCGCAGACGTCATGCCAATCGTCATGACGGATGGAGATGACCGCGTAGAAGCGCCGCAGGGCGTGCAGCCGCAAACGGTAAAAGAGCACGCCATCACAGCAGGCCTGGGCGAATGGCCGCGCTTCCTCGGCTACAACCGCTTCGCAGCCAAGGCGGATGCAGACGTACTGGTCAAAATCGGAGAAGATCCATTCGTCGTGCTGGGCAGCTATGGCAAAGGCAAGACAGCTTGCTTCGCCAGTGACTGCGCTCCGCACTGGGGCCCGAAAGAATTTATGGAGTGGGAGCATTACCAAAAGCTCTGGGCACGGATTCTGGAGCAAATCAAACGATAAGAGAAGGCAAGTACACAAGAGGGAGAAGGTGTTCACGTGCAAGTGAACGAGATCGTGCGGCAAAACAAGGATGCCTACATTCGTTTTCTCTCCGAGCTGGTCCAGACAGATACGCAGGTGATCGGCCACGGAGTTCTAGGCGGAAACGAGCAGGCCGGACAAGCCATCATCAAGAAACGGTTGTAG
>DASQMM010000067.1:0-6442 GCA_035645495.1 Brevibacillus sp.
TTTGCTGACGAAATCCCTGCAGGCGTTACAGGCACCGGATACGGAAACTTCGGAAAGGTCGTAGCCATCAAGGACAAGTACGGCGTGCAGCATATGTACGCTCACCTTGACCACATCGCTGTAAAGGTCGGCGATCACGTAGCGTACGGCCAGATCATCGGCAACCAGGGCATGACGCCCCCTTCTCACTGCACGGGGCCGCACCTGCATTACGAGGTTCGACTGAAGTGTTCACCGAGCGGCGGCTGGGGGTCTGACACGGATCCGATCGCCTATCTGCAGCAGTATTTTGCCAAAGAGACACCAGCGCCGATCCTGTCAGTCGAGAAAGCGAATCAGTATATCACCTGGCTGAAAGAAGAGTATTACGAAGAACCTGAGAGCAAGCGCAAAATGATCGGGGAGATCGCCGACATCTTGCGGATAGTCTCGGGCCAGCGACCTCAAAATCGATAGGAGGATCCTCCATGAAAAAAGCGGATCTCGCTCTCAAAATTGCGGGCGTCCTGGGCGCTGTAAAAGTGTCCCTGGACGCCTTTGGTGTCCATGTCATCACTGACGCGGACGTCAACGTAATCGCCAACGGTGCCGCAGCGCTCATCGCTGTAGCGGCCGCCCTGCGCGCTGTCTACGTTTCTCGTAAAAAGTAAGCCGACCCCCGGGGTTTTTTCCCGGGGGCTCTTTTCTATTTTCTGGCATAGCTGTATGATAGAGAAAAAAGGCGGTGATAGTATGGTAGAAGCACGGATGGAAGGCGGGACCGGCTGGAGTCTCGATGGCGGCCCTGGTTGGCAGCTTGACGGTGGTCCCGGGCACGATCGAGTCTCTCTGGATTCCGGTCCTGGGTATGGTCGACTCTTGCTGGATGACGGACCCGGATACGATCGCGTGTTTTCAGATGGTGGTCCTGGTTATGGCCGTTTGCTTTTGGATGAAGGGCGGGGATACACTCCCCTGCTCTCCGGTCCTCCAGAAGGTAACGGAGGCGCACCCCACGACAAAATGCAACTGGATCCCGGAGGCGGGTGGTCCCACTGAAAAGTGGGGCTTTCTTTTTTTCTTTCCGTGGTCTACAATAGGAACAAATGTTCGTAAAGGGTGGTCTCATGGAAAGAATCAGTGCTGTTGTTGACGGCCGTCTGGAGCTCCTGCCTGTATTGACGCCGCAGCATCTGGTGGCGATGGAGTATATTCGCTCTGGTAGACGGTCTGAGTGCCCGGAGGAAGTCATTCGCGACTTGATTTCGATCGGCTGGCTGGAGGAACGTCATGGGAAAAATTGATGACATCTTCGGCTCGATGGACTTTTTCCTTCCGGAGCATGCCGAAGCGCTCGCGCAGCATGCTTATGAAAAGACGCTGGTCACGCAGCCTATCCTGGAGGACGACGAGCTCGCCGAAATGAACCTCACGCTGTACGATTCGGTGCGGCACGACTTCGCGGTGAGCGTCTCTTGGTTCAAGCCGATCAAAGGGCACCTTGGCCGCATTGAGCGCGCGTGGGGATGGGTACAGCGTATTGACGCCTCTCGCCGGCAGATCAAGCTGGTAAACGATGACGATTTCTGGTGGATTGACGTTGCCCGAATCGTGAAAGTCGAAAAGACTTGAAGAAAACCGCCCGGCCTATGCCGAAGCGGTTTTTGTTTTCTCCCCAGCTGGGACTGTGATTGTGAAGCTCGTCAGTCCGTCTTCCGAGCGAACTTTGACGGTCCCCTTGTACTTGGTGACGACGGCCTTTACGACAGCCAGGCCTACCCCTCCCCTTCCCGACTCGCGGGTCGTATAGCCGAGGTCGAAGATCCGGTCCAGTTGATCGGGGCCGATCGTCGGCCCACTGTTTTCGATGTACAGGTACTCATCCCCTCCGACAACGCCCCATTCCATCCGGATATACCGGACACTCTCGTCGACCTTCAGAGCGGCCATCACGGCGTTATCCAGCAGGTTCCCCAGCACCTTGGCGATGTCGATGTCGCGCCAGCCCTCCAGCTGGGAAATGCCCTCTTGTATCCGGACCTGGAAGTCGATCTGATTAGCTGTAAACTGTTGCATTTTCCCGTACAACAGCGCTGCGACAACCGGGTTTTTTACCTCCTGCACAATCTTGATCAGGTCACGGGCCTCGTCAGCGAGGTGCCGTATGTATTCTTCCACCATGTCATACCGCCGCAGCTTGATGAATCCCAGGATCGTCTGGTAGTGCGACATGGAGTCGTGTTTGATCGATCGGACTGCAATAGAGAGATCGGTCAGGTTTTTCGTGTACGGAGCCTCGGCCTCTTCCACGGCCCTGTCGACGGTCAGCATCAGGTACTTGCGGAACAGGAAGATCAACGCGATGAAGAGCACAAAACTCGTTACAAGCAGTACCGGGACGTTCAGTACTGTGAGCATGCTTGATGTGTTCGTTTGCTGCAGGAAGTATCGAGTAAGAAGGACTGACAGGATGAAAAATTCCACTCCCCCGGCCAACACCATCCACAGCAGATAGCGGTTGATCTCTTTCTTGGGAAACAGGTTTTGCAGGTCGAAGCGGAGTTTTCGGAGAACGATTGTCACGGTGAGTAGGATGAAGAGATAAGACCATACAGCCAAATACAGGTACACGGGATTCGCCAGGATCGCATCGAGGCTGATCCGGAATACGTTGAACGCCTCCAGGATGATGAACTCAGCGGCATTCACCGCGGCGTACGCCGTACAGGAGATCAATACAGCAAGCCACACCTTGCGTACGACGAGGATGTACACCAGCAGGCACAAGTACAGGAACAACGTGAAGATTTTCGGCTCATATGGAACGTGCATCGCTGTCAGAGTGAAGCTGCCGCCCCCGAACAAAACACCTGCAGCAAGCCACCCCTTCACGTTTTGTCTTACCGACATGTTGAACACGGACATCCCCAGCGCGATTGAAACTAGCCCTTCTGGCACTGCAATGAACAAAAAATTGAGTATATTCATGCTGTAGGTTAACGCCTCCGCGAAGTTAATAACAATATCGAATATACTCGAATTTTGTCGAAAGTGCATCAATTTTTGAAAAAGAAAAAACCCGGGGAGATCCGGGTTTCAGGACTTATTCTATTCCAAAGGGCTTCCCCTTCTTTTTCTGGACCGGCGGATCTGGGTTTATTGTTGGCTGTACAGCGGGGACTACCGCCAGTTCCCCTCTTTCAAGCTTCATCCCGTTTCGAATCATTTGCCGGACCCATTCAGCTTTTCGGGATCGCGGCAACGAGTCCAAGATCTCCAGTATGTCCTTATCGAGATCCTCATTCAATGATAGTTGGTAAATGCGATTTGCCATAATTTACCCCCTAGCCATCATGACTCCGTATCGATAAAACCCTGCGGCGTTTGCTTGCTGTGCATTCTCCACTACGATTACATCTTTATCCCAATTCTTGAAGTGGTCAGCCAGCGGTTTCGCACCGCCTCCAGTGAGCAGCAGTTTGTCAAACTTCGCCCGATTTTTCCAGCGTTTGTTTATGCCGTTGGTCAGATCCTCAGCAAGCTCTCGGAACGCCTTCGATTTGATGTCAGTTATATCTACACTTGCTCGTTGGCTAACTTTATACGAATCGGAGCCATTCAGAATTTGACGCTCCACTTTGTCAGGCGTCGCCAGCGCCTCCGGCATTTGATCATTGACGTAATCTGCAATCTTTTGATAAGCATCAAACATGCCCATCGGAATAGTATCGGTATCCTCGATTTGACGATTCAGCGCTTTGATGCCGTCGATGTCCGTGGTGCCACTGCCGATGTCGATGACGGCTACATAGCTCTCCTCGTAGCTATCGTCGAGAACGTAACCCTGGACATCAAGATACAACGACGCCACCGTTCCAAGAGGCTGTGGGAGAACAACAACGCTTGTTACATGGATGACCAAATCGCGCCCGTCAACCTTTACCACATGACCGCCAGCGAATACGTTTTTCAGATTCTCTTCCGATTTAGTCCCCTTCTCACGGCTTGGGCAGCCTGTTACCAGCATTACATTGTCAAAAGTGTTCCCTTGCCCTGAAGGCAGCAAAGACGCGATCGCAAACTCGGAAAGCAGTCGGTACGACTTTTCCGCATATCGATTTTGAGCTGCGTATGTAGTAATGAGCTTGCTAGCCTCCAGCACATCTTTGCCCCACAGATAGGTCTCCCCTTCAAACTTAGCGGAGCTATACTGATGCAGGTCCAATTCTTTCTTTGCCAGCCCCTCCTCGCTGAAGTCCTCTGGTCTTGCGTAAGCAGACGGAAGCAGCAGTGATTTTTCCGCGCTGTACCCCTTTACATTTCCATTTCCGTGGTCGATCCCCAAAACTATCATGTAATACCCCTCCGAATTCAATGTATTTTTATTAAAATTCTACTATTGATTCAATATTACCCCCGCAAGAAGCATTTGGCAACAGTTTTTTATTATAGTTTTATTAAAACTACAAAACAATTGCCATAAAAAATAAAGACCGATCATTTGATCGGCTTTCACATTGTCCAGAAATCCTCCTGCTTCACTTTCGGATCAACCTTCCGGAGCGCCTGCAGAATCTTTTTCATCGTAGTACCGGACGGCAGCTTATGATCATCCCTGCAAAGAGCTGTGATCGTGTCCTCGCTGACCCTCGATTGCTGCGCCAACCATGATTGTCTGATTCCCCGATCGTCCAGCCACTTTCCCAATTTTGATCTTTTCTTCCCGAGTCCAAACATTTCATCACCTCAGTAGCCAGCCTTGACCAAATATCCGAAAAAAATACAGCGAATCCCCGAGAAAAATCGGAATTATGGACAATCGGACCCCCATACGCTGTTACCACACTAGCTACCGCACCAATTGATGCACTACCTACCGCCATAAGCCTACAGCAGTAATCAAGCCTCAAAGCCGCATGACAGCGAGGAAGCGACTATTTGTTAAGAACGAACGTGGCAAGCGGAGCGCGCCGCGGGAGTTCGGGGCCGAAGGGGGCTGAATTGTGTGAATGTTTTCAAGTGGCTCGACAACGAGCTGGAGGATCTATGCCGGGATGTGTTTCTGGAGCTGTTCGGAGGAACGCTGGCGGGCGCACCGACCCGGTGGGTGGCTGATGGTGTCTATCTGCTCGCCAAAACGCTCACAGGGGCCTCTGTGGCCGCCTACGGCGCGCTCCGGTTGCCGCGGCTGATTGACCCAACCGTCCGGGTAAAAGAGCGCCTCACAGACGCGTTCATCCAGGCTGGCATCCATCTGACCAGAGAGCGCCGGGATCTGGGAGACGGAAAGATGAAGCCGTACCGGGTATTCCCGACGATCGAGCGCGTGACGCAGAACGAGCAGGGCATATCCGTATCGTTGAAGCTGCCGACCGGGATGGACCCGGCCATGATTGAACAGCGCTCATGGGTGTTCCAAAATGTGTTCGGTTCGACAGCCAAACTGATCAACGACGGCGCCGGGCGTTACCGGCTGGCAGTTCCCGTGGCGCTACCCGGAACGATTCCGTACTCGCTGGAGGTCGCACAGAAAGCGATGGAGAGCGCCGGCGGGTTCGCGCTGTACGTCGGGGAGTCCGACGGCGGCAGCGTGGCGATCGACCTGCAGAAGCAGCCGCACGTCGGTCTGGTGGGCGTTACCGGGTGGGGGAAGTCAACGGCCCTGCGCTGTATGCTCAACAGCTGGCTGCAGACGTATTCGCCGGATCGGCTCCGGCTGTTCCTTGGCGATATGAAGATGTCGGAGTTCGGGATGTACCGCAGCGTGCCGCACGTTGAGGGGAAGATCGCAGTTCGCCGGGCAGAAGTGGCGGCCATGCTGGCCGAGGTTCACAACATCCTGGTGTACCGGCAGGAGCTGTTTTATGAAGCCGGAGCAATCGATCAGCAGGAATACGAGGAAATGACCGGAGAGCGATTGCCGTTTGTCGTGGTGTGCATCGATGAAGTCGCCAGTCTGGAAGGGGAGACTGCGGTGCATGAAGTGCTGGAGGAGATCGGCCAGATGGGGCGAAGCCTCGGCATCTTCTTGATCCTCTCCCAGCAGCGGGTTGACCGGGAAGTGATGGACGGTAAGCTGAAGAACAACCTGAACGTCCGGATCTCCTACCGAATGAGCGACGACATGAACAGCACGATGTTTCTGGGTACACCGGATGCGGCACACATCAATGTGAAGGGACGCTGCTACGTGAAGGCAGCGCTGGACATGGATGAAGTTCAGACGCCGTGGATCTCGCCGCAGGAGGCGCGCGCCCAGCTGGATGAGGTACGGCGGCGCTATGCCGGCCACAAAAAGAAACCACTGTATGTCCGGGTCAACCCGGAAATCACGCCAGAGGTTGAGCTGACCAAACAGGAAAGCGACGAGCTGCGGAGACTCGTGGAAGAACTCATGAACGGGGAGGCTGCTGCCACATGCGACAACAACGTGACAAAGCAATCCTGAAAGACCTGGAGCGCT
>DASQMM010000068.1:0-2812 GCA_035645495.1 Brevibacillus sp.
GGCGTGATTGGCCTTGTTGGCAGACTCGGTAAGTTTCTCCCTGTCTTTGAGAATCCTCTCATGAGATTCTTCAAGAACGATATTGGTCAACAAGCCGCTCATGCGGTTCACCTGGTTTTCCACATCACTCGCTACTTTTACCTTGTTGTAACGATCGTCCACAATTTCCGTGACGTTTGCGATCAAGCTGCCATGAATGCTTGTCAAAATCGCCAAGAGCGTAAACAACAGCACCATCATCGTGGAGAATCCGATCACAAGAATGGTTCTATATCGCATACTGGCTCCTCCCACATGATTTCCTATACTAGTCATCCCTCCCTTTTTCGATAAAGCGCCCCGGCTATCCTTCCAAATCGCGCAATTCGTCCATGAAAAAGAGCCTGGCATATGCCAAGCTCTTCTCTACTCCTTGCTTCCCTTTTGCTGTTTGATCCGAAGTACGATGCCGTCAAGCAGCAGGCCGATGCCCGCTCCGTAAAAAGGTGCTGCGAACCGAATTCCCTCCGACAAAGGTAACTCTTTCAAGTACACGACAAAGACGCCGAGTATAAAGCCGAGCATCGTGAAACGAAGACGGGTCGGGCCCATTCCGACATCCCTCCAGTCATCCTACTTGCCGAATTTGTTGGGCATTTTCATATTTTTCATCGTACGGCTCATTTGCTTTAGTTGTTTTTGATTTAAATTCATTCCCATTGAACGAGCCATCGCTTGCAGTTGCTTGTCATCCATCTGCATGTTAGCCATTTGCTTTTTCAAATAATAGGTGGCTCCGTAAAAACCTCCTGCGAGGCCAACGAGCAGTGTAACGATGGGGATTACCCAGTTGTACCATGCCATCTATGCATTACCATCCTCTTAAATAAAATGATGAACCCTTTTATTGTACCATAGTTCGATTCCCTGTACATGACGGGAACGAAAATGGTGTTCCTGCCTCACGCATGTTCTTCTTTTTTTTCATATGCTATGAATAGAGGTGATGAAATCCATGGCTCCTATCCTGATCATTGACGCCGGGCATGGCGGGATTGACCCTGGCGGAGGAAACAATGCGCAATTTACAGAAAAGGATATGAACCTGAAGATCTCCCTTTACCAATATCGGCGATTCCAGGAATTGAATATACCCGTTGCGATTACACGAACCACAGATATTACCTTGACGGCAGAAGCACGAACGGCAAAAGTGCGCGAAAGCGGGGCGCGCTACTGCATTTCCAATCACATCAATTCCGGGGGAGGTCGCGGGTCCGAAGCGATTTACTCGATCTACAGCACGCCTACCTTTTCGCGCATTATCGCAGAAGAGCTGAAAGCAGCGGGCATGCCCAATCGCCGTATCTTTACTCGCACCTTGCCCAACAATTCCAAGCTCGACTACTACTACATGCATCGCGAGACAGGAAGTGTTGAGACTGTCATCGTGGAATACGGCTTCGCGGATAACGCGCAGGATGCGAATAAGCTCGTCTCCGACTGGGAGGGACTTGCCGAAGCGGTCGTTCGCGCCTTTTGTATCTACGCCAAGCAAAATTATCGACCGCCCTCTCCCCCGCCGCCAGAACCGAAGCCAACACCCGGTCCAACGAAACCTGAAAGCGGAGGTGGCAAACCAGTGCCTGAATGGAAGCATGAAGCGATAAACTGGCTGTATGAGCAAGGATTCTTAACGGATGAAATCTGGCGCCAACAAATGGACCAGCCGTTGCCTCTCTGGGCTGAAGCCCTGATCATCAAGCGCCTGTACGAGAAACTGAGCAAGCAGGGATAATAGGCTTCAGTCCTGATGCTCCCTCAGATAGCGTGTGAGGGGCGTCTCCTCTAATCCAGAGTAATTTTTCTTGGCCGGCACGCTCAATAGCTCGTCCTCGGGAAAGCGATATGCGGTCAACATGCCGCCAAATACGCATCCCTGGTCGATGTTGAGCGTGCCGTTCATACGTTCCGGCTTCGGACGCGGATCGTGGCCCCAGACGATCAAAGGCTGGTCCGTTTTTCGTTCCTGCGCCCAGTCCTTGCGTATCGGCCGTCCATCCGGCCCGATCCCGGCGACGTCACCATAGCGGCAAAATGTATGTACGGCAGGCGATTCCATGCCGATATAATCGTCCCGAATCCCGGCGTGGACAGCGACGGCGACCAGCTTGTCCTTTTGCCGAATCATCATGTGCGAGGGGGATGAAAACAGCATCCTGCGGCTCTGCTCCTTGAGCAAAGACGTTTTTTTCGGCCCGAATTCCTGCTGGAACTGCCGAAACTCCTCATCGACCTTTTCGTCTCCGTGCGCCAAAGTGACGGGTCTGCCATCGAGCCAGCGCGCTATTTTCCAGCCGTGATTGCTATCTACCATCTCGGCCAATCCGGCGTTGATATGACGGATAAAAAATTGCAGCATCGAGATCGATGCCGGCCCTCGACTTGTAATATCGCCAAGCGACAAGAGCTTTCGCCCCTGCGGATGGCGGTAAGTCCCGTCCTGTCCACGCTTATATCCCAGGAGGCCCAGAAGCTCGAGAAACTCCTCGTGACAGCCATGCACATCGCCTACGAAATCCACACCATGATCTGCATTGAGGATCTTGGAACGCGTCTGTGGTTTATGTCTCACGATCCGCTCCTCCCTTCCAATACGATTACTTACTATCTTTACCACATCTACAAAAAAAACTCACCCCTCTATTCTCGGGTGAGTCCGGTGGTGCTGTCAACCAAGGTTGTGGGTATGGACATAGATCGCGGCCTGTGTCCGGTCCTCTACATCCAGCTTCGCCAAAATATTGCTCACATGCGTTTTGACAGTTTTGAT
>DASQMM010000069.1:0-2642 GCA_035645495.1 Brevibacillus sp.
GGGTGGTTTCGTTGATTATGACGAACACACCGGAAAATTGGAAATTATCAAGCCGAATGTGAATATACTGGTACTCGAAGGGATCCAGCAGACCCGCAACAAGACAATTGTATTCAGCAATCCGGTGAAAGGCTACAGCGACAAGGACGTTCCGCGCACCTTCAACGTCTTTGTAGAAGTAGATGAAGCTCCGGTTGCGAAGGATCTGCGCATGCGTGTTGAATTGATCGCCCCAGATGGCAAGACAGTCGATCGCGGCAAAGAGTGGAAATACTCGACGCAAAACGCGAACAGCTTCTATTTCTCGGAGCCTTTCGTTTCGACCAAGCTGGACAAATACGGAACCTATAAGGTGCAAGTGCTTATGAAGTACGATCATGCCAAGGACTATATCGTGGTAGGCGAAAACACGTTTACGGTCGGAAGATAAAAGAATATCGCCTGGATGCGTTTTCACAAGACTTGTTTTCATGGTATAATAGCTGGTAAAAGCTAAATATTCGTCCAAAAAGCAAGTACATGATAGAAAGGAACGATGGGAGCAGATGGAGACAAATCCCGCGCGGTCATCCACAGATATAGACGGCCCGAGTATTCGCATTGCCTGGAAGGATGAGCATTCTATTCAGGCAATATGGAGCATGACGAAGGAGTTCGAAGAGGATATAGCTCGAAAATTCGCGATTCCTTTTGCTGAACTGCCATTTGTCCTACGCCTGTTCGATCTGACTGACCGCCAAGAGATACGTGAGGACGGCAGTGACCTTTACACTGATTTTGATATCAATCACCAATCTTCAGAATGGATTCTCTACGGCGTCACGCAAGGCTTATCCTATTGTGTCGACTTAGGGATCCGCATGGTGGATGGAAGGTTCTACTCGCTGTCGAGATCTCAAATGATTTGATCAACGTGCTCAAATAAAAACAAGGCTCCGCTTCTTTTGCGGAGCCTTTGTTGCACCTACTGATAAGAGGTCCTTTTGCTGGGCCTCTTTTTCTTATCCTTCTTTCTTTTCGTTGCTTTTCATAAGGTCCAGCATTCGCAAAGTCACGGCAAACACAGCCCACACCGGCATCGGTTCGTCCAGTTTGCTCAACCATTCCGGGGATGTGATCAATCCCTCCGACAGCGCGCGTTTGCCCAAATCCGTTTTCCAAGGCGGGTAGGGAACGGTTTCGTCGGGACCGAACTGGTCATATCGTTTCAAGTCATAGGTCTTGATCAGATTCGTCAATTTTTCAGCGTATTGCGGATCGGTGGCATAACCGGCTTTCTCCAGCTCGATGGCTGCCTGTTCAGGCGTATTGGCAGTCAGAACCTGTGCATACTTGGGTTTTAATAAAAATTGGGCGTGATCATCGAAAGACTGTTGGAAGTTATAATACGCTTTGAAGGCAGAGGTTCGATCCACGGTTTTCCCATTTTCCACTTCTTTGCTCACAATCGTCACGGAGCCTGCCGGACCGACTCCTTTGATTCCAAATAAATTATAGGAGGAGCGCCCTGACTTTGCATCGACTGGGATCTTTTGTCCCCAGCCGGTTTCAAGGATAGCCTGGGCAATCGTAATAGACGGGAACAAGTGGGTCGTCAAATAGGAAAGGCGCGCCGGACCAGACACCTGATCAATGAAGGACTGCATGTAACCACCTCTTTCTGAAAAGGGTACAGTCTTGCCTTACTATTCTATGAGGAAAGAAATGGCGGCGGAATGGAGGTACAAGCGGAAAATAGAAAACAACCGCTGTATGGCGGTTGCTTGGGGCAATATCAAGGTTTGCGTGGCTGAAAATATTGAACTCGACGATTGAAGAGATGGAGCTCTCCTTTATAATCACGGGCCAAGTAGCGGCAGAATTCATTCGCTTTGCCTTTGTCACCATGGGTAGCAGACTCTGGCAAGGATACCTGCACATACTGCCGTTCTTTCCCGTTCTCTATTTTGGAGCCGACCCCGACGACGATTGCTTTATACACATTGGGATCTTTCCCTCTCAACAAAAACCAGGAGCCTTTGCCTTCAGGGCGTTCTTCCAGTTCATAGGGAAACGCTGAGTCGGCATAGGACCACCCGAGCTGCTCGCCGGTTTTTTTGGTCATTTCGATGTATCGTTTAAATTTTGCTTTTACATCCTCTAGATCAGCATGAGTGGCTGTCGAGCCCTCTACGAAATAAATGTAAGCGGATTGCAGGTTCACGATTGCCATCACTCCTCGTACATGGGAATACTTTGTTTAGTGTAGCACTGCTTCCACTCTTTGGCAATCTACCAAATACGAGTTAAAACAATTGCGCGTCTTTTCTGAAAAGTGTAAAATATAACTATTATTTATATCCGTTTACTTAGAAAGAAATTGGATCATGGAGGAATAAGCCATGCAGGAGGTCTCAATCCGTAATGTTTTTGAAGCATTGAACACGATGCGCGCAATCGATGTGGTCAACAAGGAAGACTGGGAGAAAGCTGCCAAGGAAGCGGAGCTTGACTCCTCCGTTCAGCTGAACATTCTCTGGATCATTTATTGTTATGAGGGTGTCCGTGTTACGCAGATCGCCGAGTGGACCTTTTGGCATCCGTCATCGATCGTCATCCATATTAAGAAATTGATGGATAAAGAAATGGTGTTGATCGAGAAA
>DASQMM010000070.1:0-2442 GCA_035645495.1 Brevibacillus sp.
CTCGCCGGAATTCTCCACTGCGGTATGCCTGTTATAGTTCGACTATTCTCATTCGAAATGACTCAGTTCTTTTTATAGTAGTGCTTGTATGCGTCCGTAGAAGCGTGATCCTGGCATGTGTAGCACTCGGTAGCGTAGGATTCGGCTTGCTCCGAAATCACTTCGCCGCAGGACGCGCAGCATTTTGCTTCCAGGTTGCGAAAAAAGGTTGTGATCGGTGTCATGGTATATTCCCTCCAGAGCTGTTGTTAGCTGTATTGTAATACAACAGCATCTGTTTTATAAAAGTTTGTTATAACACATGACGGCGCATTATCATTCTCTCTCTCCGTTTCTCTGCCGATTGCTCCTTTTTTCGCTGTATTCATACATTTTAGAAAAAGGATTTCTGTTGTAACACACACACATCCTAAATCAGCAGGTTAAACAGGTAGGGGTCATGCGTAATCTCCACGTAGCCCACTCCGTGCTGCTTCATACGGCTAATCAACGGCTCGTAATCATCCTTGCATTTCAGCTCGATTCCAACCAGCGCAGGGCCGTTCTCCTTGTTGGTCTTTTTTGTGTACTCAAAGCGCGTGATGTCATCATGCGGGCCGAGCACCTTTTCCATGAATTCGCGCAATGCCCCCGCCCGCTGTGGAAAGTTAAGAATAAAATAGTGTTTCAGTCCTTCATATAACAACGATCTCTCCTTGATCTCCTGCATCCGGTCGATGTCGTTGTTGCCCCCGCTGATCACGCAGACGACATTCTTGCCGACGATCTGTTCACGGTAAAAATCCAAGGCCGCAATGGAGAGCGCACCTGCAGGCTCCACAACGATTGCACTGCTGTTGTACAACTCCAAAATCGTCGTGCATACCTTGCCCTCCGGCACCGGCACGATGTCATCCAGTACCTCCTTGCAAATCTCCATCGTCAACTGTCCGACCTGCTTGACAGCGGCCCCGTCCACAAACTTGTCAATCTCATCGAGTGTTACTACATCGTTTTTTTCCAGCGCCGCCTGCATGGAGGACGCTCCCGTTGGCTCCACTCCAATGATTTTTGTCGCAGGACTGATCCCTTTTACATACGTCCCGATGCCAGCAGCCAAACCGCCACCGCCAATACTCATGAAGACAAAGTCGGCAGGCTCCTCCATGTCGTTCATGATCTCCAGACCGACTGTTCCCTGTCCGGCTACCACCAACGGGTCGTCAAAAGGATGGACAAAGGTGCGATCCTCCCGCACACAGTACTTCATCGCTTCGGCGAACGAATCGTCGAAGGTGTCTCCGACCAGCACGACCTCGACGAACGAGCCGCCAAACAATTTCACCTGTGATACTTTTTGACGCGGTGTTGTAGTCGGCATGAAGATCGTACCCTGGATTTGCAGATGGTTGCAGGAATACGCGACTCCCTGTGCGTGATTGCCTGCGCTGGCACAGACAACACCTCTCGCCCGCTGCTCCTGGTCCAGACTGCGGATAAAGTGATACGCCCCCCGGATTTTAAATGAACGGACCACCTGCAAGTCCTCCCGCTTCAAATAGACATTGCAGCCGTAGCGTTCGGATAACAGTTTGTTTTTTTGCAATGGCGTCTTTTCCACTACGTCCTTCAGGGCGTGGTTGGCGACGACGATCTCCTCAACTCTCACTGGGTTCATGATGGATATTTCTCCTTCCTGGCTATCCTGTTTCTCTCTACCAAACCAAAAACAAAAAGCTCCCGCCCCGCCAGCCGCGCTTGTATGCGCATGGCTGGCTGAGGCGAGAGCATCGCGGTACCACTCAGCTTTTCTGCTTCTCTCACGAAAAACAGACTTGAGAAGTTCATCTAGGGAACTCCCGTCCGGTAACGGGGACGAATCCGTTGCCCTTTACTTTTCCGGCATCATGCTTCACCCGGTTTTCGAGGGCACTGCTCCAAGGTGATTTTCAAAACAGGCTGGCGGCCCTCCTTTCAGCATCCGGACGGCTCTCTGCACGCTGTATCTGTTTCTACTCTTCCTTTTCTTCGCAATGAAAGACGAACTATTCGAATTAGTTAACCATTCTACGGGTAATCGGACTCGTTGTCAATGACCTGTCCTTTCAATATCGCGGCTTCCTGGAACCTATTTATTGAACGAGCGCTCCTTCTTTTCCATACAATGTTTGCAAACAGGAATCCAAGGTGATCATGTGTCGAACAAGAAATGGAAGTTCAAGAAATTGCTTCGCAAACGTTATGGAAGAGAAATCTGGATAGTCAAAAGACGGGATGGGACCAAAGGGTACCTGAAAATACCTTTTTCACCCAAGAGAAACAAGTATCGTCTCTTGGTGGCAAATGAATACATCGCGGCATATCTTGCACGCAAGCTTGGACTCCCCGTCTCCAAGTTGAAGGAGATTTCCGTAAAAGGTCCGGGTCGGATAAAAAAGCGCGGACTTCTTTCCATCAAAGCAA
>DASQMM010000071.1:0-9223 GCA_035645495.1 Brevibacillus sp.
GAGATCAGAAGCTCCAGCTCACTGGTGTTTTTCAATGCGACTTTGAGCAGGTAGTCATAGGAGCCTGCGATGTGGTGGCATTCCCGTACGCTTGGCGTCTGGGCGATCATCTGCCGAAAGCCTGCCACATGCTCTGGCTTCTCCAACTGCACCATGATAAATGCGAGCAGATGCAGTCCAATCTGATCCCGATTGATACGCACGGTAAATTTGTCGATGATCTTCGCTTCTTCCAGTTTACGAATACGCTCCGAGACGGCGGGAACAGATAAATGGACGTGTTTTCCGATCTCCGAGCTGGTCATTCGCCCGTTCGCCCCCAACAACTCCAAGATCTTTTCGTCAATCTGATCCACACGGTTTCCCTCCTTTGGGAACATTATACTGGAAAATGAAATAAATAAATGAATTATTAGTTAATACGAAAATTTATTATGTGATTTTTTAGTTTGCCTTATTTATTTTTGTCTTTCTTCTTTCGGCAGTTTCGCTCTTTTCATTTTTTAACTCGAGTAGGAGGGAGCATGAGGCATGGCCTTTGACCAACTGTAGCGGCGGGGCGGAAAAAGGGGAAAACGCTCTAGGTTAGTTGGATCTTCGCTGTGGGTATCACTGGCCGGCTACACTCCAAAGGCGGAACCGCGGCCAAAAGCAGCCGACTCCGATGAAGTAGTTCGGGTTGGCCGCTGAATGCGTGTTCCGCCTTTTCCGTTTCGCCTGGGTCAAGATTCCAAATACCTTCGCTGGTTTTCCCCTTTTTCCTCGACCAGCCTTACCTGGTCCTCCCACCTTTTGTAGGCTTCTCATGGAGAATCTTGAACTTCAGAACAAATACGAAAAGCTATCCCAAAACACATCAATTATCTGGTATGAAAAACGGACCCGACATCTGTCGGATCCGTTTTTTGTAAATATCACCATAATTCTCTCGTTATTTTGTCTGCGGCAATCCGTACTTGGGTTCACCCAACAAAGGCGTAGACAGAACATAGATCCCGTGGTTGGAGAACGCCCACACTAGATTGCGATCCCATTCTACGAAAATGCTGTGGACGGGATTGGAGTGTTCACTCGTTTGGAATCCGCTGCCATCATTGCTCAAATACTCTCCCGACATCTTGGGTACGAAATAGGCGCCGATGGTCGGTTTTTTGGGGTCTTTCAGATCAAAGATTTGGACACCGGCATTATAGAAGGCATACGGCATGACCAATGGATTCGGTGTTCCTGGCTGAATTGCGGCATAACCGCTGCGCTTGGGTCCGAAGCTGCCGCGACGCTGGCAGTAATCCGTAAATGGCGCATTTTCCGGCGGAGTCGGCCTTGGCAAGACATAAGCGATTTTCGGATGGAGCGGATCGCGCACGTCGATGGCATAGATGTTCTTGTAGGGCTCATGGCAATCTTCTCCTAAAGGATAACCGCTGTAGTACACCATTCCCGTCTTCTCTACCTTGGTCACATCGATGTTGTCGCCTTCCGTACCGCTCACGCTGACTGGCATATCGATATGGGAAACAGCCTTCATATGGGCCGGGTCGGAAATATCCACGATCCAGAAACCGAAGCCGCCCATTGCCGCGTATCCGTATTTTCCGCCCTCTTCGACCGGCTTTGGAATGAATAGCGGCATCCTTGCCCCCATCCAGCTGGTTTTGTTGCCGGCACGCGGATTCTGGTTGTACTCCTTTTCCTCTCCTTTGCGTTGCCCGGGAACCCACCATGTAGACAGGCGTTTCGGCTTGGTTGGATCGGAAATGTCAAACGCCATCTGGCCTGCGGAGTACAGGTAGCTTTTGTACTCGGTGTTGGAGAAGCTGTCGTCCGGAGCGCCGGCAAGGAACAAATACTTGCCGCCATCGTACACGGGAACATCCAGTCCGCCAGATCCTTGCTGGACGTCATCTGTCGCATCCGCGTTTGGATCGAGCGCCGTCTCGGAGAGCAGCTTCCAGTCTGTCCACAGCGGGCTTGTCACTTCATAGATTCGGAAGCCGCGGAGCATTTTGCGGTTTTTGATCGCCTCGATCTCCTCCGGATTCGTATACTTGTTGGACAAAACGCCGTAGCGCGGCACCTCATAGACCTGCACGGCGATCGTTTTGCCCAGATCCTTGTTGTATTTCACGTTAAACGGTCCGAATTGGTGCTCTACCTTGGTATCAAAGCTTTTGTAAGCAATGCGCTTCGCGTTTCTCGGGTCCGTAATGTCAAATACGTTGTACATCGTCGTTTCGTAGTCGTACAAATAGCGCCGTCCCTGCCAGTCGAAGGTTGCCTGCCAGCTATGGCCCCAGCCCGCCACGTACGGATAGAATCCTTCCACTTTCATATTTTTGATGTACTGGTTCTGATCCAGGTACGGCAGGCTTCCATTGAACGGCTGCGGCCCCTCATTGTCCGGCGTCGCTTGCGGGTGCGTAAATGTCCCTGATTTACGATCGTAACCCCATGTGCCCGGTGCTGGCTCCGCGGGTTCTCCCGGCAAAAGCTTGCGTCCCTCCGTTGAATAAGGGGCTGGCGCATCAGGAGCATTTGCATTAAGTCCAGTCCGCGGCGCTGTGAACACATCCGTTTGCTTGGCTGCATCGGCATTCACGGTGGAAAACGGCAGCACTGCACTTACAGCCAGCGTGGTTGCCAGCGCTATCCCTACCAGGCGTTTCCTTCTCTCTTTTTTCATCGACCCAATCCCTCCAGACATTCATTTTCAATCAAGCCGTATGCATGATCTGGATGCTTATGAAGGTATGTCTTTGTTGCTGCTTTGCTGGGCTGAAGCTTCGTAGGCTGCTGGATTCGCCTTTTTCCAAATGAAGTAGGCAATGGAGATCAAGATGAGCAGCGGAAAGCCCATGGTCAGGGTGTCTTTAAACTCTGGCTGGAACCATGTGGAGAGGACCACGCAAGCCAAGAGCACCGCGCCAAAGATCGTCAGGTACGGATAGCCAATCATTCGTACAGGGAGCTTCCGACCGCCCATTTGCTCCCATTTGCGGCGGAAGAAGAGATGCGTGACAAAGATCATAAACCATGCAAACATCGCCCCAAAGCTGGACAGTGAAATCATGACGACAAAGGATTGATCCGGAGCAACGATGTTGATGTAGGAGGCAATCGCAATTCCGATCGTTGATAAAGCAAGCGCTTTCAAAGGAACGCCCTTTTTACTCAAATCACCTAGCTTGGCAGGAGCGAAGCCAGCTCGGGAAAGAGAGAAGACCATTCGTGTGGAAATGTACAACTGGCTGTTCATGGCCGACAGAGCTGCTGTCAGAACGACGAAATTCATAATTCCTGCCGCCCCTGGAATGTTGATGATTTGGAAAACCTTCACAAAAGGACTGGCATCGCCACCTGCGGATTTCCAAGGAACGACCATCAGCATCAGGGCAAGGGTGATAATGTAGAAGAGAATCAAACGTACAACCGCTGACTTCAATGCCATCGGAACCGCTTTTTCGGGCTCTTTGGCTTCGCCGGCACTGACAGCGATCATCTCAATACTCAAGTAGCTGAACAAAGAAATGAAAATCGCAATCCACATGCCCCATAAACCATTCGGGAAAAATCCCCCGTTGTTGGTGAAGTTCTGAGGTCCGATCTCCGGGTTGCTGCTGCCGAATACAACGTAGGCTCCAAATACGATAAACAGGATGATAGCCGCTACTTTAATCATGGAGAACCAGTACTCGACACTGCCGAATAAATGGACGCTCGTCGCATTTACGTAAATTAATACAGCGGAAAAGATCGCGATCCACACGATGGCAGGAACATCGGGGAACCAGTATTTCATATAAACAGACATAGCGGATACTTCCGTCCCGATGGCACACACGAGAGAGAACCAATAGGCATAGCGGACAGAAAAGCCTGCCCATGGGTTGATGTAACGCTCAGCATGCGCTCCGAAAGAACCCGTCGTCGGATGCGCCACGGTCATCTCCGCGAGGCAGCCCATCAGCAGAAGAGCGATCACAGCACCGATCAAATAGCTGACGATCACGCTCGGTCCGGCAAAGCCAATCGCCATCCCGCTGCCAAGAAACAATCCCGTACCGATCGCGCCGCCAATCGCGATCATGGCGAGCTGGCGGGTCGTTAATCCGCGCTGCAGCCCCTTTTCCCTTTCCATGATATCTGGAACGTCTGTTTTGTTTGACATTGAATAACCCCCTTTGACTTGGGCGCTAGGCGACGACCCCGCGCTTGTTTTCGAATTTTTCGTACGTCTTCTCAAGCATGATGGCCTTCAAGATCTGCACACTTTCCCAGACTTCTGTATACGTCGTGTAAAACGCAACCGGAGCCAGGCGAATGATGTTGGGAGCCCGGAAGTCCGGGATGACTCCCGCTTCTTTGAGAGCTCGGCAAATGCGAACCGCTTCCTCATGCTCCAAACTTACATGACCTCCACGCCGGTCGTCTTCCACGGGATTGGCCAGAGCAAAGCCCATCCCTTCCAGCTCACTCTCGATCAAATCCATCATGTACCGCGTGATCTTGAGAGATTTTTCCCGGAGCTTTTCGACCGTTACTTCTTGAAACATCTCGAGTGAACCGATCAACGGTGCCACGCTAAAGATGTGTGGAGTCCCCGTCTGATACGCCCCCGCCGACTCGGCAACAGTCAGCTTATGCTCCATGTCGAACTGCTTATCCTTTCTGGAGCTGTACCAGCCCGCCAATCCGGGAACGGTACCGAAGTGCTTGCGATTGACGTAAATACTGCCTACGCCGCCTGGGCCCGCATTGACATACTTGTAGTTGCACCAGTAAGCGAAATCCACCTCCCATTTGCTGAATTCATGCGGAATGGCTCCTACAGAGTGACATCCATCAAAGCCGATCAAGATGCCCCTCTCGTGTGCAGCTTTCGTCAGTCGCTCGATATCAAGCAGTTGACCGCTGCGATACAGCACCGTAGGCAGGACAACCAGAGCGACTTCCTCTGTCATCGCTGCGATGATGTCCTCTTCCTCGATCATGCGCCCGTCTCTTGAGGTGACCAGGATCAAATGCTCATCGGGATCCAGGCCTTTCAGCTTGATTTGGCTTTGCAGGGCGTAAATATCTGTAGGAAAGTCCAGATCCGTGGCAATGATCTTGGTCTTTTTCCCTTCCGGCTGATAAAAGGTTGCCGCCAGCTGATGCAGGTTTATGGTGGTGGAGCCCGTCACGATGACTTCGTCCGGGTCAGCCCCTACCAGAGGTGCACTCATTTCCCCCAGTTTCTCCGACAGGAAAAACCATGGGTGCTTTCCTGTTGTCCAGCCTTCGATGCCAAGCGCTTTCCAGGAGTCAATCAGCTCCTGCAAGCTGCTCTCCGCTCGTCTGGACATCAGTCCCAGCGAGTTGCCGTCTAAATAAATGCTTGGCAGCAAATAAAACTCATCGCGGTAGCTGGCAAGCGGATCATTTGCGTCCAGCTCTTGTGCGTAGCTCTTTGCAAGTGGGACAGATGTTGTAGACATGGTACGTCGCCTCCTCAGTCTCAATTTTCTGTATATTCGTGTAATAATTAGGATTATAAAATGAATCCGACATGATGTCTATATTTATTTTGGTGTTTTATTCCACGTTTTAATAAGATATAACAAGATTAATGAAATGATTATGGACTACGTGTCGAATTTTAAATTGCATAACAAAAGCCTTGGTCCGTTATTCCGTAGAACCAAGGCTTTCTATATTTATTAGGAGCATCATAGAATTCAATCCAGGTAAATGGCGTCAACATACATTGTTGTTAAGGTATGGGCAATTTCCTCCAAGGTATAATCATTTTTCTTGAATACAATCTCCCATTGGTACATTTCATTCGAAAAAAACCAGCTGCGCGCGACCACTTCCGCTTTTAAATCTATACGAGCCAGCCCTTTTACTTGCGAATACGTAATATCCTTGGTAATGCTTTGAATAAACCTCTGTCTAATCTCCTCCCACTTTTGGTTGATCGTTTGGGAGAGTCCAATTGCTTCCGAAAAAACCTTCATGATTTCTCTTTCATTATCCGCAATTTTCAAAAATTCCAAAACCTGACCTTGAATGATCTGCTTTGCTTCTTCCCTCGTTGCAGGAAAAAAAGGAGTATGCGCGATCTCAAAAAATTTGTTCATGACATCTTCCATCAATATAATGAGCAGATCATCTTTTCCTTTAAAATGACCATAAGCGGTCCCGTACCCTGTTTTTGCTTGTTCGATAATTTGCTTGATTGTCGTATTTTGAAAGCCTTCCTTTAAAAAGACATGATGTGCCGCGTTAATGATTTTATTTCGGGTTTTCATCGACCTTAAGTGTCGTCCATCTTCTATATTGATTTGGTGTTTCATGATTGCCCCACCTACTTCATTTATTCAATCATTGAATCAATTGGATTCATAATACCATTTTTTTGATAAACTTTCATGGCCTCCTCTTCTTGTGAACGTAAAAAAACTGCCCATCACCCTGTTGGATGCATGGACAGTTGTCTGGTTATCCTCTTGTTTTTCCTCTGCCAGTGGACGGGCGCTTCGATTGGCCAAAGCCGCCTTTACCCGCTTTCCCGCCTGCAGCCGGCTTCGGATTTTTTCCAGATTTTCGGGCAGCGATGGCTTCTGCTTTATTCCGGTTTCTCTCGTATCTGGTTTGCAGCTCATCCAGTTCACGAGCCAGCTTCTTCTTGTAGCCCGGTTTTACTTTGGTCTTTTTCTTGATAGCTTCGCGAACAGGGGCAAATTCTTTGTCCTTTTCCTTCTTCTGCTCCTGCTGCTGTTGTTTGCGCAGCTCGACAAAATGAGCTTCCCGCTCTTCGGCGCGTTGCCGACGGCCAGCGTCCAGGTGGCGGCCCGGCTGGAGAATTCGCTCCTCGATGTTTGCCTTCGTCGATTTGGCGAAGCGCGCCAGCAGGTTCTTCTGGCGAGGAGAGATCAGCGAGATCGCCTTGCCCTTCTGTCCCGCACGCCCTGTGCGCCCCACGCGGTGGATATAGCTCTCCACATCATTGGGCAGGTCGTAGTTGATGACATGGGTGACACCTTCTACATCCAGACCACGCGCAGCGATATCTGTCGCAATCAAATACTGAAAGCGAATCTCGCGGAACTGCTTCATCAATTGCTCCCGTTTGTTCTGCGACAAATCCCCGTACAAAGCCTGGGCTGAAAAACCGTTTTCCTGCAAACGCGCCGTCAATTGCTGAACGCGAACCTGCGTATTGGCGAAAACGATGGTCAGGAACGGCTGCTCCTGCTCCAGCACATCCACCAGCGCATCTGTCTTGTCGCTTTGGTTGACGACGTAGTAAAACTGCTCGATTTGCTCGACGGTTTTTTGCTTGCCCTCAATCTTCAGATGAGGCGGCTGCTTCATGAAGCGATGCGCCAGTTTTTTCACCACATCCGGCATCGTCGCGGAGAACAGCAGCACCTGACGGGTAGACGGAGTGCCAATGATTACCTGCTCCACGTCCTCGAGAAAGCCCATCTCCATCATTTTATCCGCTTCATCTAGCACGAGGGTTGAGATGCGTCCAAAATGAAGGGAGCCGCGCTTCATATGATCCAGTACACGTCCGGGCGTACCGACTACGATATGAACGGTTTCCTTCAGCTTGGACAATTGTCTGTCGATGTCTGTTCCCCCATGCAGCGAGAGAACGTTGACGCCCATGTGCTTGCCGAGCTTCTCCACTTCTTTGGCGATCTGGATCGAAAGCTCCCGCGTCGGAGTCAGGACCAGCGCTTGAATATCACGCTTACCCTCCTGCAAGCCATTCAGGATCGGCAGCATAAAAGCTGCGGTCTTGCCTGTACCGGTCTGTGCTTGTCCGATCACATCTTTTCCTTCCAGGATAAGCGGAATCGCCTCTTCCTGGATCGGCGTTGGTTCTTTATAGTACAGGTCTTGAATCCCTTGCAACAGCTCAGGTCGAAAACCAAAAGACGCAAATGTTTTTGCCATGTATTGCCACTTCCTTTCACAAACGTGCCGATTCCTGCCACCGCATGCTGCATGGACAACCTGTGTGTCACATCGGCTACCTTTACCTTCATCCTTCCCATACTATATGAGTGAATACAAAAAAACAACAAAAGACAGGGTGAACCGGATGCTTTTTTTGCATCGTCCCCCTGTCTTTTTGCCGATCATCATGATTACTTGGCCAATTCATAGATCGCTTGGGCGTAAATGGCCGTCGCTTTGATCAGGTCTTCCACCAGGATGTACTCGTCCCGCTGGTGTGCGCTGTCTGGACGTCCTGGAAACAACGGTCCGAAAGCAACTCCGACATCAAGGGATCGGCCATAGGTAGCGCCCCCGATGGCAATAATTCCTGCCTCTTCCCCGGTCTGTTCGGTGTAGACGCGCTGCAGGGTCGTTACCAGCGGATGATTCGGGTCTACCCGGTGAGGCGGCAGGTGCTCGACCACTTCCAAACCAAAGGCAGCCTCCTGCAAAAGCCCGGACAGGACGCTCGACCATTCTTCAAAGGAAACCGAGTGCGGGTACCGGATATTCACCCGAATCAGAGCATCTCCGTCCGCTTGATACTCAAAAACCCCCGGATTGACAGTCAAGGCGCCCATCTCTGCATCTTCATGCGCGATTCCAAGCGCAGCGCCGTTATGCTCGTGGTACAGGTAGCGATCAGCGTACGACGTGTACAGACTCGCCCGCTCGTCAAGTGACAGCGTACGCAAGAAATGAATCAGCTCTGTTCCGGCATTGACACCTTTTCCAGGGTCCATGCCATGTACAGATACGCCTTCCATCATGAGGACAACCTGTCCATTCCCTTCCTCGACATGTCCGGTACGGCCCGCTTCGCTCAGGTATTGGCGATAACGATCTGCTATCTGCGTACCCGTCATCTGCAGCGGTTTCAAGACTGCCTCGGCTTTGTCGGGCACCATGTTCATCCTGCGTCCGGCCGTGAAGGAGACGAGGACTGCTTCAGCTTCTGATGCAGCCGAAAGATTCAGAGCACGAAAAGCCTCAATAGTCTGCCGCCATGTCAGATCCGTCAAGCCTTTCTCCGCATAAATCAGCGGAAAGTCCGCATCCGGGGTAAAGCCCATCGTCGGCATCTCTTCGGTCTCAAAATAGCGTTGGACGCATTTCCAGGAGGATTCTTCGTCCGTCCCAAAGATCAGGCGGACTCTTTTGGAGAGCGGCAACCCCAGCTCCAGCACCAGTTTTGCTGCAAAAATGGCAGCCATAGCAGGTCCTTTGT
>DASQMM010000072.1:0-2629 GCA_035645495.1 Brevibacillus sp.
ACCGAAGGCTTTGGCCCGTTTGGCAACTTCCGATCCGATGCGTCCCATCCCGATGATCCCCAGGACTTTTTTGTTTAACTCGACCCCTTGGAAGCTTTTGCGGTCCCAAGTTCCGTCAGCCAGCTTTTTGTGTGCCTGCGGAATATTGCGGGCTACAGCCATCAGCATGGCGAAGGAGTGTTCAGCCGTCGAGATCGTGTTTCCGTCTGGGGCGTTGATGACAGGAACCCCGGCTTGCGTAGCAGCATTGATGTCGATATTGTCTACACCTACACCGGCGCGTCCGACCGCTTTGAGTTTTTTGCCGGCCGCGAATACATCAGCCGTTACCTGTGTTTGACTGCGCACCAGCAGGGCGTCATAATCCCCGATGATCTCCAATAGGTCGGAAGGGGAGAGGTTGGTTTTGCGAACGACTTCTACATCGGACGCATCGAGCAATTGTTGAATACCAAATTCGCTGAGTGGATCTGTAATAAGAACTTTATACATGTGCGATGAGCACCTCCTGGTAGTAGTAGCGTGAGAAAATCTTAGACAGTGCGATCCTTGCTTCCTTTTCGATCATGGAAGGAGACAGCAAAGCGCGTGCGACTTGTACAACGAATGATACGGCTGGTGGCAGTGATTGATCGATGATTAGGCTGTCTCTCCTTTCCGGTCGAATAGAAGTAGGCTATGAATACAAAAAAACCTCCCGTTCTCACACTGCTCCTAGACAGAACAGTGAGGGACGAGAGGCTTGCTTCGCGGTGCCACCCTCATTCGCTCTTCCTTTCTCAAAGAAGAGCCTTACCAGGTACATGACCTGTAGAGATAACGGATCAACCGATCGCGCATACTTCATCAGAGCAGATGGTTCAGCGCAACAACTCGAAAGTGCTTATCTGTGTATGGAATCACCGATTCGCAGCAACCATCGGCTCTCTGAGGATTTCCGGGACACAGCCTATCTTCGTCATCGTCGTTTCGTATTTGGTGTTTCGTATGATGTGCCCTTAAGATACCATGCGTGTTGGGAGCACGTCAAGGGGGAAAAAGTGAAAAAATGAACATTATCAAAAAAAGTTAATCTATCGTTCGTGAATAATGGCAAGATTTAATAGAAACAAGATGTAAAATGGAGCAAAAACCGAACATTAGAGAAATAGCCGCCTAAAAACAGGAAAAAAACAAAAAGAATGTTCGGCTTTTCGTCATTATACTCCGATTCAAAGATGTGTTCAATGCAAAAAGAAAAACCTCCCACGCATGGCAGCAATGGGAGGCTCGGTTGTACTACTCAACTTTAATGGAGTCTGTTGGGCATCCTTCAGCGGCATCACGTACGTCGTCTTGAAGAATATCCGGGATTTCAACGGAGTTAGCATTGTCATCCAGTTTATTGTATGCCAGGCCCTCGTCGTCGTAATCGAACACATCAGGAGCAGTAGCGCCACAAGCGCCGCATGCAATACAAGTATCTTTATCAACCCATGTTGTCATCGTGGTTTCACCTCCCATACCAGTGGTACGTCCACTTCATTCACATTGTATGCTCTTGTTGGAAAGATTTCAAGATTGAATCATTCTAAAAATGTACTCTACTTGAAAAGAGGTACCTCGGGAGTCTGTAAGTCGGAATAGATCCGGGAATGCAATTGTTTAAAATCTCCTGGATGGATCGCGTCCGTCGCAAAAAGCAAACGCACCGCAGCATGAACATCGTGAATGCCCAATGTTTGGGCGTCACTTGAGCTGAACAGACTGTCCAAACGCGCTGTAAGATCTTCCGGATTGAAAGCGCGCCATTGGTGATCATGGGACAATGTCACAGCCGTTACATAATTTCTGTAATGGAAGGGGTATGTTTTCCATTGCTCGATGGTGATTTTCTCCGGCAGCGCTTGCGGTAAAGGTGTTTTTACGACGTACGCTGACTCCCAAGTAGCAAAGGACTGGTATACCAATTCCTGTGCTCTCAACCAGTTTTCATGGAAAGGAGTCATCCGAGCGCTGATGTCACCAGGAGTTAGGGCATTACTATTCTGATCGGTTCGCACTTGGTCCATACTATCCAAATAAGCCCGGACACTGTTTTTGAATTGCGCCTGAGCCTGCTGCAGCAGGGGAGCAGTTTGTAGGGATACGGTTTCTTCCACGGACTTGAGCGTTGCGTCTGCTGTCTGGCTCAGCTGCTTCAAAGCTTGCTCCTGGGCTTTTTTATCCATTTGCCCCCATTGGTCCATGACGTCGAAATGAGCCTTTTTGAAGTCGAGCACAGGAGAATACACAGCGTAATAAAAACGAATGAAGTCCTGTTCATTATAGAGCTTTTGTTCTTGGAGCAGGCGCTCCTTCTCAGCCTCCTGCTTCTGGGCTTCCAGTGCTTGTGCTTGTGCCGTTTCGATCTTATTTTTCATATAATGCGCCCCGAAAAAAAATCCACCGATCGTACAAGCAAGTGTTATGATGATCATATAAGCCATCATAAATTCTGATTTTTTTAATCGTTTTGTCATAAAAATCCCCCAGCAATTTTGCAGCGCATAATTGTCGAACCCTGTCTGATCAAGCTTCATGGAGTATAGCCAAGCAGACAGAGAACGCATAGATAGATGAAAAGGAGTACGTAATGATTAGTCGGAGT
>DASQMM010000073.1:0-9896 GCA_035645495.1 Brevibacillus sp.
TGGCACCCAAAGACTTGAACCTGATCGTGGTGGAGTCATACCGAGAGATTGCCGGATTCTTTAACTGGGCGGGCTCTGCGGTCCTGACGGTGATCATGTTGCTCGTCGCAGCCTTCTTCTTCTGGCTGCAGCGTCTGGTAATCAAAGGCAGAGAGTACGGAACCATCTCCGGAAAGCCGACCAAACAAAAGCTGAACGATCACAAAGGAACGCTGGTCGGTTTGACGATCTACACATTCCTGATCACATTCGTTCCGATTCTGGCAATGGGTTCGGTATTTCTCTCGTCCATCGCAACGACCTGGGGACACCATGCGTTGCCAGACGGGTATACGCTGGATCACTACAAAACGATATTCAGCATTTCCGGCAAAAACATCTGGAACAGTATGGTGCTGGCCGGAGGTACTCTGGTACTGAGCGTGATCATCTCTACCTTTGTTTCTTACTTTGTCGTGCGTCGTGGTTCCGGGGGACTTGATTTCGTTTCCTCGATTCCGCTGATCGTTCCAGGGATCGCCCTGGGGATCGCGCTGATCCAAACGTTTAACACAGCGCCGATCCACCTGACCGGGACAGCGATTTTGCTGATCATCGCGTATACGATTCGCCGGATGCCGTATATGATCCGTTCGACGATGAGCTCGATGATGGCGATACGCAAGGATATTGAAGAAGCAGCTATCAGCTTGGGCGCATCCACACTCATTGCAGCGCTTACGGTCATCGGACCGCTGATGGTGCCGGGTATTGCGGCTGGTGCGATTCTGGTCTTCGTCACAGTCATTAAAGAGACGAGTATTTCGATTCTTTTGGCTCCGACAGACTGGGCGCCGATGAGCTTGGCGGTCTTCCAAAACCTGCTGCGCGGTGAATATTATACGGCGTGTGCGATGGCGATCTTGATTATCGTGATTGTGATCATTCTTCAGGCTATCGCCAAGAAAATCACGAAGGATCAGCTTTATTAATAGGATGACGGATTGGATAGGACAGGAGTGAGTCAGCATGAAGGGATTTATTTTTGATCTGGATGGCACGGTTTACCTCGGCGACAAGCTGATCGATGGAGCAGTAGAGGCGATCCAAGCCTTGCGCGACAGAGGGGACAAGGTAGTCTTTCTGTCCAACAAGCCGATTGCGACCCGGCAATCGTATGCACACAAATTGACGAAGATGGGGATTCCGACCAGTCTGGATGACGTGCTCAATTCATCGCTGATCGTCGCCCGTTATCTGCAAAAAGTATGCAAGCCAACAGACAAGGTGCTGGTCATCGGGGAAGAGCCGATCCGAGATGAACTGCGTGAACACGGCATCACGATGAGCGAGAATCCGCTGGATGTGCAGTATGTCGTGCTTTCCTGGGACCGCAACTTTACGTATGACCGTCTCAATGACCTCTATCAGGCAGCGATTCGCGGAGCGATTGTCATTGCCTCCAATCCCGATCGCACTTGCCCGCTCGAGGATGGGCAGATTCCTGACACAGGCGCTTTGATCGGGGCTTTGGAGGGAGCGACCGGACAACCAATCGATCTGGTGGTTGGCAAGCCTTCCCCAATCGCGGCCGAGGCGGCTGTAGAGCATCTCGGGCTGGATTACTCCGCTTGCTATATGGTCGGAGATCGCTTGGAGACGGACATCAAGATGGGCAATGATACCGGGATGAATTCTGTACTGGTTCTGACGGGTATCAGCACTGCCGAAATGGCCGAAACCAGTGAATATCGTCCACGCTATGTGCTGAATAGCATTAAAGAAATCGTGAACCTCTAACCAACCGTGCTATAATGGTATCGGGAACTCAAAGCAACGGAGGTTAGGGAATGTACCCGATCGTCGACTTGGTGGAATGCCAGACTATTGCTGCAGTGCAAGAAGAGCAGCTTCTGGAGCCTGCACTCGAAAGTGAAGTGAATATTATCTTTCTGCTCACTGGCTCGATTTTCAACATCAAGGAATTGGTGGATCGCGTCAAGGCAGCCGGAAAGCATGTATTCTTGCACATGGAGTTTATTGAAGGCATTGCAGCGGATAAAAGCGGGGTCGCCTACGTCGCCAAGAACATTGAACCGACGGGGATCATTTCGACCCGCAGCAATCTGATCCGCGTAGCGAAAGAGATGAATCTGATGGCCATCCAACGGATTTTTCTCATCGATCGCAATGCTGTGGTCAAAGGGATCAAGGTGATTGAACAATCCTTGCCGGATGCGGTCGAGGTCATGCCAGGCGTGATGCCCCGTGTCATCCAGGAGATGACGAACCTGACACCTCTGCCGATTATTGCCGGAGGACTGATCGACACCAAGAAAGAAATCAATGATGCACTGGCAGCCGGAGCACTCGCTGTGTCTGTCGGGACAAGTGAATTGTGGTTTTAATTCCATAGCATGTTTTCAACAGGGAAGAGAACAGGAGAACCCCCTTTGGAGAAGTTGCGACTTGTAATATGCACAAGTGGCTCTTTTCCTTTGGGGGTTTTTGTTGATGGAAAAAAATAGCAGGTTGTAAAGAAAGGGAGAGCGGAGATGGACAGAAATTTTTCAGCAAAGAATCGAACAGCGATCCTGGCTGACATGGCGGAAAAAGAATTGGACCTCATTGTCATTGGCGGGGGAATCACAGGAGCAGGGATCGCACTCGATGCGAGCTTGCGTGGGGTTCGCGTCGGGCTGCTGGAGAAGAATGACTTCGGATCGGGGACCAGCAGCCGGTCGACGAAGCTGATACACGGCGGCTTGCGCTATTTGAAGCAGGGTGATGTCAAGCTCGTACAGGAAGTCGGACGCGAGCGTGCGATTTTGTACAAAAATGCGCCGCATCTGGTGATCGCAGCTCCGATGCTTTTGCCGATCTACAAAGGCGGAACGTACGGCTACCTTGCCTCATCGGTAGGCTTGTACGTCTATGATTGGCTGGCAGGGGTGGAGCGAAAAGAGCGGCGGAAAATGCTCAGCAGGGAAGAAGCCCTGCGGCATGAGCCATTGTTGAAAAAGGACGGCTTGAAGGGCGCCGGGTACTACTACGAGTATCGGACAGATGATGCCCGCCTGACCCTGGATATTATGAAAACGGCGTGGCAGCAAGGAGCCAAGATCGTCAACTACGCGAAAATGACGGAATTCATCTATCGTGGAAGTCAAGCTGTCGGCGTCAAGGTGACGGATCGCAACACGGGAAAAACCTATGACATCTACGCGAAGAAAATCGTCAACGCTGCAGGGCCATGGGTAGACGGTGTACGCAAGCTGGACAATTCCTTGAAAGGCAAACGCCTCTATCTGACCAAAGGGGTTCACCTGGTCGTAGAAAAGGAAAAGCTGCCTGTCACGCAATCCGCCTATTTTGATACGCCGGACGGCCGGATGGTCTTCGTGATTCCACGCGGCAACATCACGTATGTCGGCACGACCGATACCAGCTACCAACTGGATATCGACCAGCCGCGCACGACCAAGGAAGACCGCGACTATCTCCTGCGCGCCGTGAACGCCATGTTCCCAGAGGTGAAGCTGGAGGAAAAAGACGTCGTCTCCCACTGGGCTGGATTGCGCCCACTCATCTACGAGGAAGGAAAAGGGCCATCCGAGCTGTCGCGTAAGGATGAGATCTTTATCTCCGATTCTGGATTGATTACGATTGCCGGCGGTAAGCTGACTGGCTTCCGCAAAATGGCGGAAAAAGTAGTCGATCTCGTCGCGGGGGATCTCTCCAAACAATCGGGACGCCAATTCGGTGCTTGCGAGACCGATCAGATCGTGGTCAGCGGCGGTGAACGCATGGGCCATACCGATTACGAAGCTTGTAAGAAAGAGCTTCTAACAAAAGGGACTGCCAAAGGAGTGGATGCAGCAACCGCTCAGGAATGGATCGATACGTACGGCACCAACACCTTGCGCATCTATGAGCGGTTGAGTGAAGCGGCTGCGGGGCAGAAGCGGACAGAGGAAGAATTGCTCGATGCCCAATTGTCTTATGCGATCGAAGAAGAGATGACCGCGACGGCAGCCGACTTCCTGCGCTTGCGTACAGGCTGGACCTATTTCCAGGTTAAAAAAGCCGACGCCAAAGCAGATACGGTCATTCGTCTGATGGGTGAGAAGCTGGGCTGGAGCGAGGCAGATCGCGAGCGTGAACGCGCCACTGTCAGCCATTTGCTGGAAACGATCTACCAGCTGCCGCAAAACGAGGATGAGATCGCTCAAGCCACACAACAGCAAGCGACACGCAAAGCATTGTAAACGTCAGGAGAAAAAGCACCGGGTAACGTCAGGTTCTTTTTCTCCTTTTTCAGATGAAATGGAGGATGTGTTCAGGATGAGGCAGACAGTTGGCACCAAATTGTTTGCGGGTTTTCTTTGCATGCTGCTGCTCATGGCCGGATTGGGCTGGATGGGGCTGCGTACGGAGGAACAGATTAACAGCAAGGCAGAGGAAATTAACGAAAACTGGATTCCCAAGATGACGGCGATCATGCATATCAAATATGTAACCAAGCATTTTTTTGCGCTGCAGCTTCAATACGCAGGGACCACGGATGAGAGGAAGCAGCTCTTCATTAATGAGCAAGCACAGCAAACCCTGCAGCAGGTCGAGGAACAGTTCGCCCGTTACGAGCAGGCGCCGCTCACCGCTGATGAAGAGAAGTACTTTCATTCATTGAAAGCGGCTTGGGCGAATTACCTGACAACCTATGAAGAAATGGTTGGTCAGTCTGGCCATGTTTCGCTCAATGATGTCATGCGGGAAGCCGACACGATGTTTCAAGTCATGGACGGATATTTGACCAACCTCGTTCGCCTGAGTGAGGAAGGGGCTGCCAATGCTACCGTACAAGCTGCCGCCTTGCATGAGACAGGGAGACGGGATACCTTGATCAGTATGGTAGTGGCGCTCTTGATCAGCATGCTGCTCTCCGTACTCCTGACACGTCATATCCGCAATCCCCTGATGCAGGTCGCGGGTTCCGTCAAGCTGATCACGCAAGGAGAGCTCGGGCAGGCAGATCTCAAGATCCGCAACAAGGACGAGATCGGTGAATTGGCGAACCACGTCAATGCCATGCGGGCTAAGCTGCAGCAGTTTGCAGTACAAGTCAACGAAGCTGCACGGCATGTCGCCAGCTCTTCGGCTGTACTGAGCGGACACGCCAAGGATACGCTTGCAGCTAGTCACGAGATCGCTTCTTCGATTCAAGGAATATCCGCTGGGACAGATGCAACGGCCGCTAGTGCGCAGGAAAGCGCCAGGGCGATGGAAGAGATGGCGTTCGGAATCGGACGTGTGGCAGAATCCACCTCATCATTGGCTGAGGCATCCCTCGCGGCGGAGCAGGAGGCAAAGCAGGGAATATCTGCGTTGCTGCAAGCAAGCTCGCAAATGGGCGCCATTCGACAGACGATGGACGAATCTGCGAAAGCAATCCAGCAATTGGGCGACAGCTCGCAGCAAATCGAGCAGATCGTGGAGATGATTACCCAGATTGCTTCCCAGACCAATTTGCTCGCTCTCAACGCCGCAATCGAAGCAGCGCGTGCTGGCGAGCATGGCAGGGGCTTTTCCGTCGTAGCGGATGAAGTGCGGGATCTGGCGGAGCGCTCCAATCATTTTGCCAAGCAAATCGCGGAATTGATCCAAAATATCCAGCTGGAAGCCGCACAGGCGGTACAAGCGATGAACACGATGGCGGAAGATGTACACCAGGGTGCCGACATCATGAAGGATGCGGAATCAGCCTTTATGCAAATTACGCATGGCATGGGGGAGATTTCCAGTCAAGTGCAGGAGGTATCCGCAGTCACGGAGGAATTGTCCGCGAGCGTCGAGGAGTTGTCCGCCACATCCGCGCAGACTGCCGCTGTCGTGAGAAGTGGAGCAGACGAAACGCACAAGATCGTCGCAGCCACACAGACGCAGGTGCGAGCATGCGAGGAAGTGAATGCTTCGACACGTTCTTTGGAGGAGCAGGCGGAGTCGTTGCAGAAAGCGGTGGGATGGTTTAAAGGAATGTAGCGGAAGGAATAGCGGTATTGGATGAAGCCTGGAACAGGTATTGTGTTCCAGGCTTTTTCCTTTTTAGAGTATTTTTTGTCCCAAGAGCCTTCTGCTACTTTTAGGTGCGGAAGGAGGTGATTACTATGACCAAGCATCTGTACTTCTTCGTAAATGTCAAAGATGCACTGCGGCTTAGTCAGGAACTTACGCTGCTCGGATACACAAATTACTATCTGCAGCCGCACGATGATCAAGTTGCTTTTGTTTTTGAACGCGTAACAGACATGAGTCGCATCGTCTTGAGACATGTATTCGGTGCAGATGGCTCGTCACAACTAGACCACTAACTATGCAGGGCTGGTGCTCCTCGACCAGAGGGGCATCAGCTCCTGGATCTATGCTCGAATAACTTCATCTATTAGGTATACAACCCACCCGTATACATAGCGGTCAGATTGCGGGCAATTTCTTGTACCGGATAGCCATCCTCGTTTTTGACGATTTCCCACAGGTACATCTCATTGGCAAAAAACCATCCCTGGGCGATGAGGTAGGGGTCCACATCCGTCCGGGCCAGGCCATGCGCTTGGGAGTAGCGAATATCCTGTTCGATTCCCTTGATGAATCGCTCGCGGATCTCCTTCCATTTGCGGTTTACATCATCTGACAAGCGGATGGCTTCCTCGATCACCTGCATCATCTGGCGTTCTTCATGCGCCATTTCGAGGAACAATCCTGCCTGCTTTTCGATCATGGCATAAGCTTCTTCTCTGGATTTCGGAGTAAAGGGAAGCTCGGCGATCTCGTAAAACCGGATCATGACCTCCTCCATGACCTGGATGAGCAGATCGTCTTTTCCGCTGAAATGGACGTAAGCCGTTCCATAGCCGGTATTGGCTCTCTTAATAATCTGGGAGATCGTCGTTTTTTGAAAACCGCTTTCGATAAATTGAGCTCGCCCGGCCTCCAACAGCCTTTTTCTGGTTTCGAGGGAGCGCCGCTTGCGGGCAGGCATTTTCTCTTGGGACGTATTCATAGGCTTTCCTTTCATTTTGCGGGAATAATCGGTGTTTTCTTACATTATTATCTCACAAGAAAAACAGGAAATGCCAGAAAACCGGAGACAAACATTCGCCGACATGATGTCATTGACATGAAATCATTGATATAATACTCTTAATATACAGAAAATGAATACCTGAAGAAAGGGATGATTTCTTGGCTGCACAACATTTTGATCCTTCACACGAATGGGCGATCGAGCGAGACAAGCAGGATGAACTGGCTTCCTTTCGCAGTCAGTTTTATCTGAAAGAAGGAGCCGTTTATCTGGATGGGAACTCGTTAGGGCTGCTTTCCAAAAAGGCAGAACAATCCTTGCTTGCTTTGCTTGATTCGTGGAAGGAGCATGGGATCAATGGGTGGACAGAAGGAGACGAGCCTTGGTTTTTTCTGTCTGAACGTCTGGGGAAAAAGATGGCTCCGCTCGTAGGTGCTTCGCCGGAAGAAGTGATTGTGACAGGTTCGACGACGACCAATCTGCATCAGGTAGTGGCGACCTTTTATCAGCCAGCTGGAAAAAGAACGAAAATTCTCGCCGACGAGCTGAATTTTCCTTCCGACATTTATGTGCTGCAAAGCCAACTGAAATTGAGAGGCTACGATCCGCAGGAGCATCTGGTACGGGTAAAAAGCCGCGACGGTCGCTTGATCGAGGAAGAAGATATTATCGCCGCGATGACGGATGAGATTGCGCTGATTGTCTTGCCAAGCGTCTACTATCGCAGCGGGCAAATCCTCGATATGCGCCGCTTGACACAGGAAGCACACAAACGCGGGATCCTGATCGGGTTTGATTGCTGTCATTCGGTCGGTGCGATACCGCATGAATTCGCAGAGTGGGATGTTGATTTCGCAGTCTGGTGCAACTACAAGTATCTGAATGCAGGGCCAGGCGGGGTAGCGAGCCTGTACATCAACAAGAAGCATTTTCATCGTCTTCCCGGTCTGACAGGATGGTTCAGCTCCCGCAAGGACAAACAATTTGACATGGAGCATCAATTGACGCCGGCTGAAGACGCTGGTGCGTATCAGATGGGAACACCGCATCTCCTCAGCGTTGCGCCGTTGATCGGTTCTCTGGAATTGTTTGCGGAGGCGGGCATTGACCGACTTCGTGAAAAGTCGCTCCAGCTCACACGCTATATGATGGACCTGATCGACCATGAGCTCCAAGGAATGGGCTTTACGGTCGGCAATCCATTGGAAGACGAGCGACGCGGCGGACATGTCTACCTGGAGCATGACGAGGCGATCCGCATCTGCAAAGCGCTCAAGGAAAACGGCGTCACCCCTGACTTCCGCGCGCCCAACGGCATTCGCTTGGCTCCGGTGGCATTGTACAACTCGTTTGAGGATGTCTGGAATGCCGTGCAAATTCTGAAAAAAATCATGGAGGAAGAGCAGTACAAAAAATTTAAAAACACCAGAGAAGTCGTTGCTTAACCCCACTTACTGAGGAGGTTATTTATGGCTGGAGATGCGAATCAGTTTCAAAAGATTATGGATCGTGAAAAAGGGCTGCACCGTGGGTTGACCACCGGGCAGCTCACCATGATTGCCATCGGTGGCGCGATTGGAACAGGACTCTTTTTGGGAAGCGGCTTCGCGATCGGGTTTGCGGGGCCGAGTGTTCTCATCAGCTACGCGATAGGTGCTGTCATTGCTTTTCTGCTAATGGGTTGTCTCGCAGAGATGACCGTTGCGCATCCCACCTCTGGTTCGTTCGGAGCTTTTGCCGAACACTACATCAACCCGTGGGCAGGGTTCGCTGTACGGTATTCCTACTGGGCATGTATTGTCGCGGCTGTCGGTACCGAAATCTCGGCAGTAGCGGTATACATGAAGTACTGGTTCCCTGATGCCCCCGGTTGGTTGTGGATCGTTTTGTTTTCTGCCGTCCTTATTTATGTGAATGCAACCAGCGTCAAAATGTTTGGTTCCGTCGAATACTGGTTCTCCATGGTGAAGATTGTTGCCATTGTTTCTTTTATCTTATTAGGAGCGTATGTAGTATTCGGGACCAACACCCAGCCAGAAATCGGGTTTCACAATTATACCGAGCAAGGCGGTTTCCTGCCGAATGGCTGGTGGGGGATGTGGGTTGCGGTAATCGTCGCTTTGTTCAGCTATCTCAGCATCGAAATGATTGCGGTGACAGCAGGGGAAGCACAAGAACCGGAGAAAGCAGTCCCCCGGGCGCTTCGCTCTACGGTCGTCCGACTGATCGTGTTCTATCTCTTGACGCTTACTCTCATGCTGGCGATTGTCCCCTGGACAGCAGCGGGTGTGGATAAGAGCCCATTTGTAAAAGTCATGGAGCTCCTGTCGATTCCCGGAGCGGGCGGCATCATGAACTTCGTCGTACTCGTCGCGGCTCTTTCCGCGATGAACAGCCAACTGTACATTACGACCCGGATGATGTTCTCCCTGTCGCGTGCCGGGTATGCACCGAAGCGCTTTGGTGTGTTGAGCAAAAAGGGAGTGCCTACCTCCGCCCTGTGGCTGTCCACAATCGGGATTGCGTTGGCCGCTGTTTTGGAAGCGGTTGCGCCAGATCAGTCGTTTATGCTGATGATGGGCATCTCCTTGTTTGGCGCGATGTTTACCTGGTTTATGATCTTTGTCACGCATCTGTTCTTCCGCAAAAAATGGGAAGCTTCCGGTGGACGCAAACTCCCCGTCCGAATGATCGGGTACCCGTATCTGACCTTGCTCGGAGCCGGACTGATGCTGGCGATCATCATTACGACCTGGTTCACGGATGCATTCCAGATGACGCTGATCGTCGGGGTTCCCTGGATGATCTTTATCACCGTGGCCTACTGGATCTGGAG
>DASQMM010000074.1:0-3580 GCA_035645495.1 Brevibacillus sp.
CCTACTCGCGAGGACTGATGAATTCGATTCCTACTCTGGAGCAGAACCGGGAGCGCCTGGAGGTAATCAAGGGCGTCGTTCCTACCCTGCAGCAGATGCCAATAGGGTGCCGCTTTTGTACGAGATGTGAGGAAAAGCAGCCTTTATGCGAAGAGGAAGCGCCACCGCTGCTCGACTACCAAGGAAGTCAGGTCAGCTGCTGGAAATACACGGAACGTTGGGAACCGTCACCCAGATAAGGAGGGAACCGACTGATGCAAAAAGATAACATTCTCGAGGTGAAAAATCTCGTCAAATGGTTCCCCGTAAAAAAGAGCTTGTTTTCAAAAACGAACAGCTATTTGAAAGCGGTGGATAACGTCAGCTTTTCCATCCCCAGGGGAGAAGTGCTGGGACTCGTAGGCGAATCCGGTTGCGGGAAATCGACGACAGGCAGAGCGATCCTCCGCTTGATCGAAGCGACGCAGGGCGAGGTGTTGCTGGAAGGGCAGGATTTGTATCGCTTGAATAAAGCAGCGCTCAAAGAAAAGCGAAAAGACATGCAAATCGTGTTTCAGGACCCCTATGCATCGCTCAATCCCAGGCTGACGATTCGCAGCATCATCGGTGAAGCAATCAAGCTGCATCAGGTGGTAGGCGAAAAGGAGCGGGAAGCGTTCATGGAAGAGCTGCTCTACGAGGTGGGTTTGGGGAAGCATTTTCTGAATCATTTTCCCCACCAGTTCTCCGGTGGTCAACGCCAGCGTATCGGGATCGCCCGGGCCTTGGCTGTCAGACCCAAGCTGATAGTGATGGATGAGGCAGTATCGGCGCTGGACGTATCCGTGCAGGCGCAGGTGTTGAATCTGTTTCAGGATTTGCAGGAAAAGTACGGGCTTACCTATCTGTTTATCACCCACAATTTGAGTGTGGTAAAGCATATTTCCAATCGGATTGCCGTGATGTATTTGGGGCAAATCGTCGAGTTGGCCGACAAGGAAGAGTTTTTTCAAAATCCGCAGCATCCATATTCGCGGGCTTTGATCAGTGCGATTCCGTCGTCTAGCCCGGAAATCAAGCGGGAGCGAATCCTGTTAAAAGGTGATTTGACCAGTCCGGTAGATCCGCCGCAGGGCTGCCGGTTTTATTCCAGATGTCCGGAAGCGCAAGCGATTTGCAAGGAAGTCCAGCCTCTCCAAAAAGAGGTTAGGAACGGGCATCTCGTCGCATGTCATTTACGATAATTACGAGGAAAGGGAGGCAGAATCATGCGAGACAAAGCGGAAATCGTGATCGTGGGTGCAGGAGTGATCGGTTGCTCCATTGCTTATTTTTTGTCAAAAAAAGGATATTCTGATATTGTGGTGATCGACAAGGGGGGAATCTCTTCCGGGATCACAGGCATTTGTCCCGGGGGCGTACGGCAGCAGTGGGGGACGGAAATCAACTGTCTGATGGCCAGAGCGTCTACTGAGTTTTATCAGCGGATCAACGACGAGCTGGAGCCGGAATATGAAATCAAGTTCCGGCAGGTGGGATACCTGTATCTGTTTCACAGCGAGCAGGCGACCAAAAACTATCAGCCGAGCTTGGAACTGCAAAACAGGCTGGGCATCCCCACCAAATTTATCACTCGGGATGAAGTGAAAGAGATTGTGCCGGGGGTCAATACGGACACCTTCCTTTCCGCTTCTTTTTGCCCGACGGATGGATTTGCTGACGATGCCTACCATGTGACGAACAGCTTTGCGGCAGCGGCCAAACGGCGCGGCGTCCGGTTTATTCTGGATGAGGTTCCGCAAATTCTGGTGGAGAACAATCGAGTGGCGGGTGTGCAGACGGGGCGCGGCAGGATTGATTGCGGCTTCGTCGTCAATGCCGCGGGACTCGGCTCCAAAGAATTGGCTGCGACTATCGGAGTGGATATCCCGATCCAGCCGGAGGTTCGCCGGATTTTGTACACCAATCGGATCGAGGAGAGGATCTTGGAGCCGCTGCTGATCTCCTTTGAGCGTGGTTTCGCAGCCAAGCAATTGACAGACGGAACGATCTATCTCAGCTATTTGGGCAGTGATATGAAGCCGCCGTACAATAGCTTCGATTATCAGATGAAAGCCGCCGAAGTAGGCATGGAGCTGTTCCCGCCCTTGGAACAAGTAGAGTTCCGCACGCATGTGGATGGCACCTACGACAGTACCCCAGACCATCAGGCGATCCTTGGAGGGGTGGACGAAGTGGCAGGGTACTACCAAGCGATCGGGATGAGCGGACACGGCTTTATGATGGCCCCTGCCATCGGTGAGACGATCGCGGATACGATCATCGGAAACAAACCGTCCGTTGATATATCGCCGCTTTATTTTAACCGTTTCCGCCAAAATGCGCTGATTCCAGAACCGAGGGTGGTCTAATGGAAGGGAGAGAGAACATGTCCAATCAGATTAAGCTGTCTTTTCCCCATCATCAGATCGAGATATGGGCAGACCTGTTGACGGAAAAAGCACCGATCACGTGCAAGGCGATCTGGGAGATTCTCGAAAAGCCGCTGCAATTATCCTGCAAGCATGCCATGTACACGGGAAAGGAGCTCTCCATCCAGCTGCCACAGGAGCGCTGCGACACAACCCCGTTGCATGAGGTCGCACCCGAAAATCAAACCTGCTTTCCAGCGGTCGGCGATCTCTTGTTTACGTACATGCCGCCCTATGTCTGGAATGGCATCCCCGCACCGATCTATGATTTGGGGTGCTTCTACGGGCAGGACTGCCGAACCTTTTTCCCGATGGGCTGGGTGCCCGGCAACCGTTTTGCCGTCATTCGCCAGGAAGATCTCGAAGACTTTGCGCTCATGGGGGCCAAGGCGATCCAGGAAGGCCAGCAGACGATCATCCTTCAGCGTGCTTAGTGAGCTTCCAGTTCTCATCCTGAACAAGCGATTCCAGACGGCGCAGATCCGTTATCACATAGTATTTGTTTTGTTTTTCCAAAATGTGGTGCCGCTCCAGCCACTTGAGGGTGTTGATGACTGTGATTCGCGTGGTGCCGACCAGATTCGCCATCTCCTGATGGGTAAAGGTAGTGGCGATCTGGATCGAATCCTGCTCCAATGGCGTACCGTAATTGAGCGCCAACTGGATCAGGGTGGCACAGATCCGGTGCGGAGCTTTTCTGTAGCTTAGCTGCAAGGATTGCGCGCATAGCATGCGGTATTTGCGGCTTTCAAAATGAAGCAGCTGCTCCACCAAATGAAAGTTTTGCTTCAGTAATTCTCTGAACCGGCCGGTGGTGATTTTGTAGAGAACCGTTTTGGAAACCGTAATGGCGCTGGTGGCATGGGACAGGTTGCCAAGCGAGTCGTACTCTCCGATCAAGCCGTTTTTTCCGATGAAGGCCAATGCTTTCTCCTCGCCGGCTGGCGTCGTGGCATACAGGCATACTCTGCCGCTTGCGATGAGATACAAGTGCTCGGCCTCGTCATCCTGTTCGAAAATGATCGTATCCTTTTTACATTCGATCGGGGTCCCGGCTTGTTTCAAAAGCTCCCATTGATCGGGCAGATTCTCCAGCCACGGGGTTGCCTGATAAACTTCTCTGATGGACT
>DASQMM010000075.1:0-4022 GCA_035645495.1 Brevibacillus sp.
GCTGGTGTTGCGGGTAAAGGCATTGCTCAAGCGATATCGTATCGCTACTTCAAGCACGATCAAGCTGGGAAGCATCACTCTGGACCAAAAAAGCTATCATGTAATTTACAAAGACGGAAAAACAGTAACACTTCCCATGAAAGAATTCGAGTTGCTGTACAAATTGGGAAGCTATTCCGGGCAGTTATTTACACGCGAAAATTTGATCGAGCAGATCTGGGGCATGGATTATGAGGGAGACGAGCGGACCGTAGATGTGCACATCAAGCGCTTGAGAGAACGGTTTGCCGAATACGAAGCGGATTTTCGCATTGTGACGATTCGCGGTCTTGGGTACCGATTGGAGGTGAGTCGCGATTAAATCCCTCTATTTCCGCGTGGTCCTTATCTTTATCGGCATCGTGATGGTTAGCCTGTTCACCGCGTTTTCAATCAGCAACTGGATGTTTCAAACGCGCATCCACGGTATTGTATACGACGGCTTGCTAACAGACGGACAAAAGATCATTCAAGCCTATCAGTCGACCCCTTCTGCCGAGCTGGTACCGTTTATGCAACACTTCTCCGGTTATTCGGGTAACCTGCTCCAACTTTACAAGAAAGACAGGGAGCCTTTGCTTCAAGAGATAGAGCCTATTCATGTGGATCCTCGTGATATAGAGCTCGTGCTTGCGAATCACATAACCCGCACGTTAGATGCAAACATTCATAGCATTCCTATTGTGGGGATCCCTCTCCAGATTAATGGTGAGCCTTACGCCATGTTTATTTCCCTGCAACATAATCGGGTAGAGGAAGAGCTCATGCATTCGATCCACGTCTTATACATTTTGATTCTGTTTTTTGGCAGCTTTCTTATTCTGATAGCCGCCCGGTATGTGGTAAATCCGATTCGACGTTTGACGGAAGCGACGAAAAAGATGGCAAAAGGGACGTTTGATCGCGAAGGCCTATCCACGAAGCGCAAGGATGAAATTGGCCAATTAAGCATCAGCTTTCATGAAATGGCGGAAGAGCTTACAAAACTTGATCGAATGAGGAATGAATTCGTTTCCAGCGTTTCCCACGAGATTCAGTCGCCACTCACTTCCATCACAGGGTTCACGAAGGCATTGAAGCAGAAAAAATTGAGCGAAGAGGTCCGGTTGAAGTATTTGACGATTATTGAAGAAGAAAGTGAGCGATTATCCCGGTTGGGTCAAAATTTGCTCCAACTCTCCTATTTGCAGCAGGATCACCATCCATTGAAGGTAAGGGCATACCGGCTGGATGAACAACTGAGAAGGAATGTCATCACGCTAGAACCCCTATGGAAGGCCAAAGAAATCGAGATGGATGTCGAGATGGAGGGCATTGCGATTCAAGCGGATCAAGATCAACTGGATCAAGTATGGATTAACTTATTGAGCAATGCCATCAAATTCACTCCGCCCCAAGGCGTTATTCGCATCCGATCAACAGAATATGCGGATCGCGTGGTCGTATCCATAACCGACAATGGGATCGGAATCCCAGAAGAAGAGATTTCCTATATATTTAAACCGTTTCATAAAGTGGACAAAGCCCGCAATAGTTCTGTAAAGGGGAACGGGCTTGGGTTATCCATCGTCAAGCAAATCATAGATTTACATCATGGTGATATCCATGTATCCAGCAGTCTGGGGACAGGGACAACTTTTTCGGTTACTCTGAATAAATAAATGATCTTTCTCGTCAGGAGGATGACAAATGACAAAAAAGGCAGCAGTAATTGGTTCCGGAGTCATGGGGCATGGAATTGCCCAGGTGTATGCATTGGCAGGTTATTCGGTCTCTTTGTACGATATAAAGGATGAGTTGCTGAGCAAAGCCAGACAGGCTATTGAGCAAAGCCTCTCCTTGCAGGTGCGGGAGGACGTGCTGACAGAGAAGGCGAAGCAGGAAGCCTTGGCGCGAATCACGTTGACCACCAACTTGCAGGAAGCGGTAGCGGATGCCGATCTGATCACGGAGGCAATCTCCGAAGTAATCGACCTGAAATGGACCTTGTTTGAACAGTTGGAAGCGTACGCCAAGCCAGATGCGATCATTGCGTCCAATACCTCTACGTTTTCCATCGGGCGACTGATTGAAAAAGCGAAGACACCGCAGCGTTTTATCATTACTCACTTTTTTAATCCGGCCCAGCTTGTTCCGCTAGTCGAGATCGTACGCCACGAAAAAACCTCTGAGGATGTCGTTCAAAAAACAGTGGAATGGATCAAGCAGATCGGCAAATCTCCTGTGCTGCTGAAAAAAGACGTGCCAGGCTTCATCGCCAATCGCCTGCAGACTGCATTGATGCGGGAAGCCTTTTCCCTTCTGGCAAACGGTGTAGCGGAAGCACATGAAATCGATACGGTGATGAAAGACGGCATTGGGTTCCGCTGGGCATTTGTCGGTCCGATCGAAACCGCTGACTTCGGCGGGCTGGACACCTGGCAGCGCGTGATGGACAACCTCGCCCCGGAGCTGGACAAGTCCGAAGCAGCGCCCGCCATCATCCGGGAGCTGGTGGAAAAGGGCGATCTCGGCACCAAGACAGGAGCGGGCATCTATTCCTATGCAGATACCTCTGTCGCAGATCGCTTGCAAAAACGCGATGAGCAGTTCCTGCGTCTAGCAAAACAAAAACGGGAGCAGTGAGCCTGTTTCTTTTCAAAAATGCTTGCATCACACCCCGTGCAGCCGTATGATAGCACCATGAAATGATCGATGGGAGTGAAATCATATGGCGAAAAGCAATGCCCGCAAGCAACGTGAAAAAATGGCTCGTGAAGGCAAACGCAATCCGGATCAAAACAGAAGCATCTTCGCCTTTGCAGACATGAGACAGCGTGTAACAAAAACGAAAGCAGAAAAACTGCATCAGAGAAAGCATAGAAGGTCGTTATCCTGGAACAGTGATGATGACCTTTTTCTATTTGTTGCATAGGGAAATGTTGGTAATAGTAGTGCGCACAAAGAAGGACAACATGATGAAGAGATCAACCTTATGGGGGAGCAACCATGACATCTGATTTTCTGCTTAGTATCCTGCAATTAATTATGGTAGACCTGGTGTTGAGCGGCGACAATGCGGTGGTCATCGCGCTTGCCTGCCGCAATTTGAGTCCGCACCTGCAAAAGAAGGCGATATTTTGGGGGACTTTTGGGGCTGTCGGCATGCGTATCCTGCTGACCTTCATTGCGATCTGGCTGTTGAAAATTCCCCTGGTACAAGTGATCGGGGGGCTGCTGCTGCTCTGGATTGCCGTCAAGCTGCTGAAAGGCGAGGAAGAGGACAATGAGATCGAGAGCAGCTCGTCCATGATGGGGGCGTTGAAAACCATTATCTTCGCGGATATGATTATGAGTCTGGACAATGTGATCGCGGTAGCGGGAGCGGCAAAAGGCAGCATTCTGCTCGTCGTGATCGGACTTGCGATCAGCATCCCGCTGATTATCTGGGGGAGCCGCTTGCTGATGAAGCTGATGAAGCGTTTTCCCGTCATTGTTTTGCTCGGGGCAGGTATTCTGGGCTTCACGGCAGGGCAGATGATCATGGAGGACAAGCTGGTCGGCGTTTGGGTCGAGCGGTATCTTCCCCTCTCGCCTGTCCTAGTACCCGTCGCTCTGGCTCTTGTGATCATTGCCCTTGGTACTTACTTAAAACGCCGTGGATCTTCTAAGCCGGATCCGCTTCAGCCCAAAAAGACAGGAGAGCAGCTTCACTAAATAAACAAGGATAATAGCCTGTGGACTTCCAGTAGGGGGACCGCAGGCTTTTCACGTTTTTGTCACAGAGGAAACATATAACAATCCCATCTCCAATAGGATAGCGAAAAAAACTTTGACAATTTTTCAATAAAAATTTGAACAAAACATGAACAACAAGTGAATTTTATGTTACAATCAAAGTATCGATAAGGAAAACGTAATCATACTTGGATGATAAGGGGTTATGCAACATGAATCATGACTATAAAGCTGCCAACACATTAAAATGGATGGCTTGGACCGCT
>DASQMM010000076.1:0-6104 GCA_035645495.1 Brevibacillus sp.
GTGTTGACGTTGGCGATGTTGTTGCCGATCACGTCCAATTTCGTTTGAAATCCTCGAAGTCCGGAAATACCGGAATACATGGAACGCAACATGAGTGTTTCCTCCTTTTGCAAATTGGTTTGGCTGCCTCTGTCATTCAGCAACCACAGGCCCCCAGCATCGTGGTCCAGCCTGTTTTATCCCACCTTTGATCAGACAAAGATGGCGCTGTCGATATTGGTAAACACGTTGTCCCTCATGTTTCCCCCGTCTACAGCCGTTATGATCTTCCGATTTACGATGCTCACGACGTAAGCCACATTGTCCATCAAGATCAACGATTCTTTTGCTCCCTTGGAAGCCGCTTTTTGTACCGCCGATTCCAGTCGTTCTAGCTGCGGGCTCTCAAGCGAAATGCCCCGTTCACGCAATCGGTTCGTGGCGTGCTGGCTAAATGTCAGCGTTTTGCTTCTTGCTGTCTGGCCTAGCGATTCCGTCAGATACTGCTGAAAGGATACGCCACTTCCTGTTGCAGCTTGTGGTGTAGCTTTCGGTACGTGATTCGTTTTCGGAGGAAAGTAGGTTTGCCCCACATGAAATTGGTTCATGCTGCTTCCTCCCTTATTCCAATCCTAGACGATATCATCGATCTCGCGGGATGGCATGCCCGGACTGCTCCACTGGTTGACTGCTTCACTTTCTTCAACCAAGGCATCCAATGAAAATTCAGCTTGCTCATCCTGTTGCTTCTGCTGGGACTGTTGCTCCTGCTGCTGCTTCGCCTGTTCGCGTTGCTGTTGAAAGCTGAAGCTCTCAGACTGCTGATGTGTCGTCACTTCCAGACGCTCGACTTGTAATCCTTGCTGGCTCAATGCTGCACGCAAAGATCCCAGCTGGTTGTCCAGCATGTCCTTGCCGGCTTGCGTCTCAGCAGCGAATTGGGCTGTAATGACGCCGTTCTTGGAAGTAATCGTCACGTCTACCTTCCCGAGGGATTGCGGATTCAGGATCAATTTTGCCGTATGCACGCCGTTCACTTGGGTCAGGTTCATCTGCTTGACAAATATCTGCGTTACTTGCTCAGGCAACTGATTGGCTGTCACCTGATGAGCAGGCACATCCGCACGCTGGAACGATTGTCCTGATTGGACAGTCGCAGGAGTTGCAAGTGGAGCTTGTCCTCCGAATTGAGGCAAATTGCCGCTCTCGCTGTTGTCCTGATTCAACATCATGCCGGACGTTTGCACATTGGCTTGTACGGTTTGGGACTGGATACCTGCTTCAGCCTTATAAGCGGACAAACCTTGGCTGATGCGAAGCGGTTGGATCGGTTTACTTGAATCCTCCTGCATCAATGCTCTCACCGCGAAGGCTTCGTTACGAACCAGCGATTGATTTGTCTTGTTTCCGAGATCTGTCTGCTCATTCTTTAACTTTGCAAGAAGTGCAGCAAGCTTTTGCATTTCATCGGAAACCGACATTTTTTGGTCAAGCTTGGCAAGAAGCTGCTTCACATCCACGGCTACCTGCGGCAGCGGAACCTGCACCTTCTGGATCAACTGTTCGATCGCTTTGCCGTTGTTTGCGAGGAAAGATTCCATCTCCTCATTGCCTTGGTCATGTGCTGCGAGCATTTGCTGGATGAGTGCCATTAGCTCTTCCAACGCTTTCATCTCTTCCTCACTCATGCCTTGACCCAACGAAGTGTCCGACTCTTCACCCTGCAGGTTTTGAAGAGCAAAGCCCATTTGCAGGGAAAACAATTCCCCCAAGCCACTTGCGGCAGATGTACTGCCTGTTGCCGTTCCCACCTGTGCCGTCACAGTACCGGAAGCACCGTTCGGCAGGGAAAGATTGGCTACATTCATTTCATTCACCTCCCTGAATTGTTTATTGTTGCTTATAGAAACGACCCGAGTGTCCAGGAGACACTCTATTGTCGAAGCAACTCCTCCGAGATACGCGCCGCCAAATTGTCACTGCTTTTCTTGTCTTCCTTGGCAATGGCAGACAAAGTTTGGGCGCGCCTATCTTCCGGCAAAGCCGAAAGGAGAGATAAGGCCTTTTTCTTGTTGGTCGTCATCATGGAGCGGATGACAGCTGCTGAGTCCTCGGCAGGCATCTGAGCAAACGTTTTAACGAAGTCCTCTTCGTTATTCGCGCCAGCTCCATCCCGCGTTTCGCTCAGAGCTTTTGTCAAAAGCTGAACGCGTTCTTGCAAGGCTGCAATGTCATCGTCCTTGTTCACGACAGAGTCTTTTAACAAGATCGATATATCGGCAGCCAGCTTCGGATTCATTTTTGCTAGAATCTCTGCCCGCTGATTGGGCTTCATTTTCGTCATGACTGTGACAGATTCATCCATACTCAAATTTTCAATGATTGCGGCTGCATTCTTGGCAGACATGGTTGTGTATACCTTCGCCAAGTCCTGATACTGCTGTTGGCGTTCGGCCTCTGTGGCTCGTTTGTCCTCCAAAAGCTTGCTTAAGTCCTGAACCTGTTTTTCCAGGGCTTGGATCGTAGCATCTTTTTTAGCGGACTCACCCTGCAGAGCGGCGATTTCCTGGTGACTATTGGCCTGTTCAGCTTGCAAGTTGACCACTTTCTCGCTCAACTCTTCTTTTTCATCCACATTCGAGGGAGCCGCATATTCATCCGGCACAATTTTTTCCACGTACGGGATCTTATTTGCCCATTGGAGGACGTTCCCCAGCACATTGACGCCTAAAAAGCTGAGGAGCACGCCACCAAGGAGGCTGGCAAACAATGCAGGGATGACGATCATGTAAAAGAACCATTCCCACCTGCTGTATTCCCGTTCTTCTTGGATCTCTTCCATGTGGTACCTCCTCAGTTGCTTCTGCGAAGATAGAGCTGGGTGCCGATCTCGTCCATCTCTTTTTGTTCCTTCAGCTTTTGAGCGTCAAGGAATTGCGTGAGTGAACGTTCGCGTAGTCTCTGCCACAGCTCCGATTCCTTCATTCGCTCTCTCAGACTGGATTGGCAGCGTTCCACTTCCTGCTCACAACCCCGCAGTGTTTGTTTCTGATGGTTGATCGAGCGTTCTACGGACTGCCGATACTGACTGATCATGATCAGTTCTGCAGCACTGCATGCTTGATTTTGAACCTCTTCAAGCTTCAACGTCATCGCATCGTGGTGCTCGTACATCTGATACAGCATCCACTCTGCTTCGTTTTTCTGCTGGATCGACTTGCCAAAAGCCCACTCCGCCTGTTCTTTTTCTTTTTCTTTCAGATCCAGAACCTTTTGGAGATGAAACTGGAACATTTTCATCTTAGTTCACTCCTCCAAAATGAGCTGTCAAAGCCTTGATCGTACTAGCAAGATCAGATGGTTCATGGGTGCCCTGAGCCGTAAAGTCCCGAATGATGTCACGATAGCGAATCGCAGCATCGATGTCGCGATTTGTTCCCGCTTTGTAGGCTCCGATGTTGATGAGATCCTCCGCTTCCCGGAACGTCGCCATATGTCGTTTCAACTGTCTTGCGGCTTCCTGATGATCGTCACTCACGATCTCGGTCATGACACGGCTTACACTCTGCAAAATATCAATGGCAGGAAAATGACCTTTTTGCGCAATTTTACGGTCCAGCACAATGTGGCCGTCCAGAATCCCACGTACAGCATCCGCGATCGGGTCATTCATGTCGTCTGAATCAACCAGCACCGTGTAAAAAGCTGTAATGCTGCCCCGATCCGCCGTACCTGCACGTTCCAGTAGCTTGGGCAGGAGCGCAAAAACCGAAGGCGTGTATCCACGTGTAGCTGGAGGCTCACCGATCGCAAGTCCAATCTCACGCTGAGCCATGGCAAAACGGGTGACCGAGTCCATCATTAGCATGACGTTCATCCCGCGGTCGCGGAAATATTCAGCAATTGAAGTTGCAATCATCGCACCCTTGATCCGGATCATTGCAGGTTGATCGGAGGTGGCGACAATCACAACGGATCGCTTTAAGCCTTCTTCCCCCAAATCACGCTCGATAAACTCCATTACCTCGCGGCCGCGCTCCCCGATCAACGCGATAACGTTGATATCTGCTGTGGTATTGCGGGCAATCATCCCCATCAATGTACTTTTTCCGACCCCTGATCCGGCGAAAATCCCGACGCGCTGTCCTTTCCCGATCGTCAAAAGACCGTCTATTGCTCTCACGCCTACACTCAACGGTTCTTTAATCCGCGGGCGAAGAATGGGATTGGGCGGCATATTGTTCGTCGGATAGGAGGTCAGCCCAAATGGCAACGCTCCTTGATACGGTCGTCCCAATCCATCGAGAATCCTTCCCAAAATCTCCGGTCCCACTTTGACATCCAGCGCACGTCCGGTCGCTACAACATCACATCCGGGTCCGATTTCCGTAAGTTCCCCGAGCGGCATCAACAGCACCTTGTTCTCCCGGAAACCGACGACCTCCGCAATGATCGGCTCCTGACTGTGATGCGGGGTGATGTGGCAGATTTCCCCGAGCTTGACTTCAGGTCCCTCGGATTCGATCGTCAGGCCGACAACCTGTGTCACTTTCCCATTCACCCGCATCGGGTCCAATGCTTGCAAGGCTTGCTTGTACCTCGACAAATCAAGAATCGTCATCTTTGTTCACTTCCTCGGGCGATCTCCAGAAGTACTTGTTTGATTTCAGTGAGTTGTGTATCGATTCTTGCATCGACACTACCGAGCGGAGTCCGAATCACACATCCCCCGTCCTGTACGGTATAGTCCGGGTAGATGGACAATTCAGCTTGTCCATCTAGCAATGCAAGCAATTGTGCGCGGCTATCCTGCACCAGTTCAAAATACTGATGGTTGACACAGATGGTCACATTTCCATGAACCCTCGAGCGGCGTAAAACTTTTTTGGCTATTTCCAAGACATATTCTGGCTTTTGTTCCAATTCCAGTCCAATGACCTTTTGGGCAACTTCCATGCTCAGTTCAACCAAAAAAGGCTCTGCCTCTGCAATGATCCTGTCTTTTTCGGCAAATGCTTTTTCGAGTACTTCGCGTGCCTGCATGACAGCCGCAGTCTCTTCCTCATAGGCTTGGCGGCGTCCTTCGGTCCGCCCCTCTTCATGCCCCTCTCGGGAAGCATTCATGCGAACATCTTGGAATAGTTCATCTGCTTCGGCACGCTTCTGCTCCCACCATTCGGCAATTTCCTGCATCGCCTGCTGCTTCAACAGTTCTGCTTCTTCAACTGCCTGGCGAAGGATATTTTGAGCGGATTCTTCCGCGTCCTGAATGATTGTTCTAGCTTCCTCTTCGGCTTGATGTAAAATTTGTTGATTTTTTTGCAACCTTTCCGGATCAATCTCCGTCTGTAAGAGTACAGGCTTCACGGAGAGGAGAACAGAATCTTCTGAGGGCTGATAGGTAGCGCTCTTGATGATCCTAGACAATGATATCATCTCCTCCACCGCGTGCGATGATGATTTCACCCGCCTCTTCTAGGCGACGGATAATCGCAACAATGCGGGATTGCGCCTCTTCGACATCACGAAGTCGGACAGGCCCCATGAATTCCATTTCTTCTTTGAAGGTGTCAGCCATACGTTTGGACATATTGCGGAAAATGACTTCTCGCACTTCTTCGCTGGATACTTTGAGCGAGAGTTGCAGATCCGCGTTTTCCACATCGCGAATGACACGTTGGATGGAACGATTGTCCAAAGTAGCAATATCCTCGAAGACGAACATACGCTTCTTGATTTCCTCAGCCAGCTCGGGGTCTTGAATTTCCAGGGAATCGAGAATCGTGCGCTCTGTCCCGCGGTCTACACCGTTGAGAACAGCAACAATTGCTTCGATACCGCCAGCCTGCGTATAATCATGCGTTACTGTAGCAGAAAGCTTCTGCTCCAAAACTTGCTCGACTTGAGCGATCACTTCCGGTGAAGTGCTGTCCATTACGGCGATCCGTTTTGCGACTTCTGCTTGGCGTTCTTGCGGCAATGCGGAAAGGATCATCGCAGCTTGCTGGGCTTCCAAATAGGAGAGTACCAGTGCAATCGTCTGCGGATGCTCGTTCTGGATAAAGTTGAGAATTTGTCCAGGGTCCGCTTTTCTGGCAAAATCGAATGGCCTTACCTGCAAGTTG
>DASQMM010000077.1:0-5187 GCA_035645495.1 Brevibacillus sp.
TGGATGTGGTTCATTCCAAGGAAGAGGTTCTCTCGCTCGGAGATGTGATCATTTTCGGTGGCGCTGAGATTTACCGCCAGTTTCTGGATACCGCAGATCGGCTTTATATTACCGAGATTGATCTGGATGTGCAGGGAGACACCTTTTTTCCGCCGTGGGACCGGGATGCCTATACCATGGTGGAGAAACGGGAGGGAATCGTGGACGAGAAAAACCGCTATCCGCACACGTTTTATGTATTTGAGAAAAAAACGACATGAGCTAACTCGCTTTGACATATGCCTGATCGCCTCCACATACAAACAAGTAAGAAGATGGGACTTACCCGGCGGAGGGGATCGGGATGAAGGTAGATTTTCACGTGCATGTGGAAGAAGGGCCGTACTCGCTAAATTGGCTGCAGCATACGGCGAAATCACTGGCTGACACGGTATCAGGGGATGAGCCAGGCGGTCGTGCCTGGATGGACGGGGTAGTCAAAAAAATAAAGGAACGGATACAGGAAGGTCCCTATTCGACTGCTTGGCTGGATCTCTACAGGGAGAGGGCGAAGCAGCGCGGGATTCGGATCGTCGGGGTCGTCGAGCATGGTTACCGCTTTGTCGAGTGCAGACCCCTCTACGAACGGCAACTGCGCGAAAGCCCAGGTCAATTGGGAAGAAAACAGCAGCTTTGGCTGGACCAGGTCTGCTGCGAGCGACTGGATGAGTATGTCCGTTTTCTCGAAGCGCAGCGAAATCGCTGGGAGGAAGATGGCATCTCCTTGCGAGTCGGGATCGAGCTGGACTTCTTCCCCGGGGAAGAGGAAGCTCTCAACCAGGTTGCGACCGCGTACGATTGGGATTTCTGCATGGGGGCCGTTCATTTTGTCGAGGGTATCGCCGTTCACTTGCCGGAAACAAGGGAGTATATCAGGCGCATGCCGCTGGAGAGTTTGTACAGCCGCTATTTCGATCTGGTCGAGTTGGCCGCAGGAAGCGGTTTATTTGACCTGATCGCTCATCTGGACGGCGTAAAAGCTTGCGGGTATCGGCCGGAGGAGGCCTCTCTGCTGTCTTCTTACCAGCGGGTGGCCAGATCTCTCGGGCGCTTTCAGGTGGCGACAGAGATCAATACCGCGGGCTACCGAAGTCTCGCCCCGATTCAAGAAATGAGCCCCAGCTACCGTCTGTTGGAGATCTTGGCCCAGCATGCGGTAACTGTCGTGCCTTCGTCTGGCGCTGTCTATCCAGAGCAACTGGGGAAATCCTGCGAAGAAGCATACAAATTGCTCAAACGGGCAGGCTTTGCCTCGTTCTCGGTCTTTGAACAAAGAAAGCAGCAGATTTACCCGCTTGTCTAATCTTCCATCCTGATCCTGCCCATTTTCTGCTATGATGAGAGAAAAGAACCAGGATCGTTAGGGGAGGAAGGGAATCATCATGTCCTTGCATGAACGGCTTACCGCAGAATTAAAAGAGTTGGAACCGCAAATCATCCGCTGGCGTCGCCATCTGCATCAGCATCCGGAGCTTTCTTTTCAAGAAGAGAAAACATCTGCCATGATCGCGGAGATTCTCAGAGAGCTGGAACTGGACGAGGTTCGCACAGGTGTAGGCGGCAGAGGTGTGATCGGTGTGCTGAAAGGCGCCCGTCCCGGCGCTGTCGTAGCGTTGCGCGCGGATTTTGACGCCTTGCCGATTCAGGATCAAAAAGAAGTGCCTTATAAGTCGACTGTGCCGGGGGTTATGCACGCTTGCGGACATGACGCGCATACCTCTCAATTGCTCGGTCTTGCCAGTGTTCTTGCCAAGCATCGCAATGAATTTGCCGGGGAGATCCGCTTTGTCTTCCAACATGCCGAGGAGGAATCGCCCGGCGGCGCCAGCCAGATGATACAGGATGGAGCCATGGATGGGGTGGATGCGATCTTTGGCGTTCACCTGTGGTCGATGCTGCCGGTAGGCGAGGTGTTCATCAGCCACGGTCCGATCATGGCGAGCATCGATGATTTCGTGATCGAGGTCAAAGGACGCGGGGGACACGGTGCTGTACCGGACGAAACGATCGACTCGATTGTCGTCGGATCGCAGATCGTCGGGGCCCTGCAAACCATTGCCAGCCGCAACGTAAGCCCGATGGAGAGTGTCGTGGTAACAGTCGGAACCTTCCACGGCGGTGACAACAACAACGTGATCGCAGACAGCTGCCGCCTCACGGGAACGGTCCGCACGTTTTTGCCCGAAGTGCGTGATCGGGCGCAGGAGCGCTTGACCGAGATCGCCCAGGGAACCGCGGCGATGATGGGAGCCTCCGCGAAGGTGAACTACCTTCGCGATTATCCAGCGGTCATCAACAGCGAGAAGGAAGCGCAGGTGGCTCGCGAAGCAGCTTTGGCTGCGTTTGGTGCGGAGCGCGTCAAGCCGATGAAACCGCTGATGGGCGGGGAGGACTTTTCCTACTATCTGGGCAAAGTACCTGGAGCGTTTCTATTTGTCGGAGCAGGCAATCCCGAAAAGCTTGCCAACTTCCCACATCATCATCCGCGCTTTGACATCGACGAGGATGCCATGCTGGTCGCAGGCGAATTGTTGGGGCGTACAGCCTTGCTCTACCTGGAAAAACATTCGTCCTAAATATAGACAAGGAGTCTAAAGATGCGCTAATGCCTAGTACAGGCAAAGGCGCTTTTTTTATTTTCAGCATAAACTGTCAAGGGGATGAGGGCGGAAGTGAAGATGAAAGGCGGGTGTTGCAGTCAGTGAAAAAAAGGATCGGAGTCCTTACCTACAGAGGAGAGAAGGGCTTTATCGAACCTGGCTTTCTGCGTCTGATGGTCAGAGAGGGAGAGAAAATGAATCTGGAAGTCTTCCTCTTTAGTCCACAAGACGTCAATCTCACTGCAAGAAAAATAAGAGGCTATACACCAACTCAGACAGGCTGGAAACACGACTGGTACGCTTGGCCTGATATTGTCATCGACCGTTATCGCTACTACCCGGTTCCCAAGCATGCCGGGTATCTGTCTTTTCGTCGACAACAGCTTTTTCGCTATGCAAACAGCCGCTTCGCCAATAAATTCTCCGTTCACCGTGTTCTGGAGCAAGATCCCATTCTGAGAAAATGGTTGCCGCAAACACTGGAGTATTCCCGAGAGTCATTAGCGATTTTATTGCAGGAGCATCGGGTCGTCTATGTCAAACCAACCAATGGCACCGGTGGGCGAAGCATTCTGCGGGTCGTGAGAACGCCAGGTGGCTTTCATCTGCAAGGACAGACCAAGAAAAAGAAGAAGATCTCCGAAAGCATCCCTAGCCTCGATGTCTTGCATCAACGGCTTCAAGCGTGGATGAAACAAGAGAAGCAGGGCAACGAGCAGTTTTTTCTGCAGCAGGGCCTGGAGCTTACCCTGGTGCCGGGACGAACGGTAGATGCGCGGCTGCTCGCCCAAAAAGACGGGACGGGAACCTGGAGATTGACCGGGATGGCGATTCGGCTGGGAGCGAGGCGATCCTCCACCTCCAATCTGCATAGCGGAGGGACGGCGGTCCCGGCTGCGCGTTTTCTCACGGAGCATTTCGGCTATGAGATGACGCGGCAGATCATCGGCGAATGCAAGGAGTTGGCGCTGCATGCGGTGTCGCGGATCGAGCAGCACTTCGGCCAGATGATGGAATTCGGTTTCGACATCGGCATTGATGTGAAAGGAAATGTCTGGCTGATTGAGATGAATCCGAAGCCTGGCCGCGAAATCTTTCGCCAGTTGGGACAGAGAAAACGGTATCTCGAAGCCGTGCGCAGACCGCTGGAATATGCGGCCCACCTGCTTCAGAATGACCAACAAGTGTGGGATGAAAATCATGTTTACGTCTAGAGTGGCATAAAAAATAGCGGTGGTGTAAGACTCGGAAAGGAAAGTCTTAGACTGCCGCTATTTCTTTGGCTCGTTCGTCAACAACGCTACTCGTTCGTTGAATGTCTTGCCATGCGTCTTCGAATCTCGGATGCAACGCCGGTAGGGTCATTGATCTCAACAATCACATAATGATATTTCTCATGTCCTTCTAGCTCAATGTTTAAAAGGGGGACTCTGCTCTCGTAAGAAAGAAAGTACCATTCGTCCGCGTATTTGAAGCTTCCTTCGAAAATATTTAGCGCAGATATGGAAGTTCCAGGCATCCTGAGCATCCATCGCGGAGCGTCAAAATAATCGACATATACATTTTTTATTGTGCTGTAGGGCATTTTCAGGTTGAATTTTAAAGCGAAAAATCCGGTTGCTCCCGTTAATGTTAAAATGACACCTTCATCATCAAATTGGAGTTCTCTTGCCAACAGCTACCCCTCCTCTAGTTTCGGGCTACTTTCACTTTACCAGATAACGTATCCACCGAGATAGTCACTTGAACCTCGTTAGCATAATAAAAAATGGTACCGTATAATATAGATATCTAGCAGTAGGGGGGTACCTTATGATTAAAGAGATTGCAACGGTTGCGGTATATGTAGAAGACCAGCAAAAGGCGAAACGTTTTTGGACTGAAAAAGTTGGTTTTGAGATCATCGCAGACCATCCGATGGGTCCAAATGCACATTGGCTTGAAGTAGCCCCTAAGGGTGCCCAAACCCGTTTGGTACTTTATCCAAAATCAATGATGCAAGGCTCAGAAAACATGAAAGCATCCATTGTTTTCGCATGTGACGATTGTTTAGGTACATATGAAACAATGAAAACAAGAGGAGTAGAGTTTCTGGGAGAACCCAATCAGATGCAATGGGGAACATTTGTACAATTTAAAGATGAAGATGGGAACACGTTTTTATTGAAAGGCTGATTGTTTATCAAAAACGAGAGGTGTTCCGGATGGAGACAAGAGCATTTTCCCTGTCCCTCGGGGAAGGACTTACCCTGCGTGGGAACTGGCATGCGGATCGAACCAAGGGGGAGCGGCAGCCGATCCTGTTGTTTTGCCACGGCTTCAAGGGCTTCAAGGACTGGGGCAGCTTCCCGTATATTGCAGAGGAGCTGGCAAAAAGGGGAATTGTGACGATACGCTTCAACTTCTCCTGCAATGGCGTCGGAGAGAGCGAAACTCATTTTGACGAGCTGGAAAAATTCGGCCGCAATACCTATGCGAGAGAAGTAGCGGATCTGCAAGCATTGGTGGAGGCGATACAAGCGAATGAACTGGATTTGCCAGAGGTTGC
>DASQMM010000078.1:0-3615 GCA_035645495.1 Brevibacillus sp.
ATTTTTGGCATCTATTTTGTAGAGATTCTGATTTTGGGACTTCTCGCGCTGCTGATCGGACCATTTGTCGGCATCCAGCTTAGCAAGGTTCTGGGAATCTCCAACGGATTTTTGGAATTCGTCGATCGGACCGGGATCCAGGTCAAAATGAACGGAGAGGTATTGGCCTACGCGGTTTGGACGGTACTCGCTTGCATGTTCCTTTTGCTCATCTCGATCTTTTTCGCGACGCGGCAAAATATTGTGACGCATAAGCAAAACACAGCCAGAATGACAGGTCAAGCCATGTGGCATCGACTTTTTCTGGATGTACTGCTCTTGCTGATTGCCGGGTACGGCTGGTACTCCTATCAAAATGTGCTCGAAAATGTCGGAAAGACGACGGAAGGCTCGATGGTCATGTCTGTGGACGTCCTGCTGTTTTTTGTACCTGTCTTGTTCTCTCTCGGATTTGGTCTGTTGTGTCTGCGCATCTATCCTTTGTTTTTGCGCGGAATCTACTGGCTGGGACGAAGGATTTGGCCGATTTCGGTACATACCACTCTGGTACAGGTAGGGCGTGCTTCGCGGCAATACCAGTTTTTGATGGTGTTCGTGACCATCACTGTGGCAGTCGGGATGTTCAGTGCGAGTACCGCGCGCACCATCAATCTCAATGCAGAGGAGCAAGTCTTTTACCAAAATGGTACAGACGTGCGTCTCATGGTGAACTGGGCCAGCGACAAACCGTTTGTGTTTATCCATCGGAACCCCAACATGCAGTTCGAGGGAGCCAAGATCGCGCCGGAGCCCGTCAGGCCCCCGATTCAGTACGAGGAACCTGACTTTGAACAATATCGACGTCTTCCTGGCGTTGAGCACGCAACTCGTGTCTTTATTCACGACATGGCAGAAATCAGCGAAGGGCAAAAAAGCGTCAGGGAAGTAAGACTGATGGGCATCGACCCGAAGGAATTCGCCCAGACAATCTGGTGGAAGCAGGAGCTGCTGCCCCATCATATCTATGACTATCTCAATGTATTGGGGAAAAAACCGAATGCAGTGTTGATTTCCCGCACCTTGGCCAACAAGATGAATGTGAAAGAAGGAGACACCGTCATGGTCGGGTGGAAGAGGATTCGCCCGGTAGAAATGATCGTATACGCCATCGTCGACTATTGGCCGGGGTGGAGTCCGGTCGGACCGCGTTCCTCCTCCTCTTCCGCGATGGAGGAAAAGTATCTGATGGTGGCCAACCTTCCTTTCATTCATGGCAAAATGCATCTGGAGCCATACCAGGTCTGGCTGAACATGCAGCCGGGAGCTTCATCTGAAGCGTTGTATAACGGGCTGGTGCAAAACGATGCCAAGCCGATCTTTATAAGCAATGCCCGCCAGCAGTTGATCGAGATCAAGAACAGCGCGTTCTATCTGGGTGTAAATGGATCTTTGACGCTCGGTTTTTTGTTGTCGATGCTGATTACCTTCATTGGATACGTGATGTACTGGGTGCTCACGCTGGGTGCGCGAAAACTGCAATACGGGGTTTTTCGAGCGATGGGCTTGTCATTTGGCAGCCTCGTACGCATCATCGCCTGGGAGCAGTTTTTTACCTTCGGCGTTGCTTTCGCGATGGGAATGGCAGCAGGCAAGCTGGCGAACATGCTGTTTCTCCCAGCGCTCAGTCTGTATCTGCATGCAGAAAAACAGATTCCCCCCTTTACGATCACTTCCGCTGCGGAGGATGAGTGGATGATCTATTCCTTCGTCGCCATTACATTAGTAGTTGGTATCGGGATCGTCGGGGCTATCCTGTCACGCATGCAGATCCATCAAGCCGTGAAGCTGGGGGAGGATTAGGAGCATGATTGTATGTGAAAACCTGGTGAAAATCTACAAGGCTGCTGAATTGGAGGTCGTGGCCTTGCAGGGCTTGGATCTGATCGTGGAAGACGGCGAGCTAATGGGTATCATCGGTAACAGCGGCAGTGGGAAATCTACCTTGCTAAACATGCTGGGCGGATTGGATCGTCCCTCTGCCGGGAAGCTGTTCGTGGCAGGGAAAAACCTTTTCCAGTTAAATCAAGCGGAGTTAATCCAGTACCGCCTGCGCACGGTGGGGTTCGTCTGGCAGAACAATGCGCGCAACCTGATTCCCTACCTGTCTGCCCAGCAAAACGTGGAGCTGCCGATGCTGATCGCGGGACAGCGGAAGCGGGAGCGCGCCCGTGAACTGCTGGAGATCGTCGGTTTGGGACATCGGAAAAAAAACAAGCTGAGTGAGCTGTCGGGCGGGGAACAACAGCGTGTAGCCATTGCGATTGCCCTCGCCAACGAGCCGAAGCTGCTGTTGGCCGATGAGCCGACCGGCAGCGTGGACAGCAAAACGGCTGCGATGATCCTGGACCTTTTTAAAGAATTGAATCGGACAATGGGACTTACCGTTGTGATCGTGACTCATGATCCCGAGATCGCCAAGAAGGTAGATCGCGTCGTCGCGATTCGCGATGGAAAAACCTCCAGTGAAATTTTACGTAGAGAGGCTGCCGGGGAGCAGGACGAAGGGGAGTCCGAGAATACGCATGAGGAGTGGGCAGTGCTGGATCAGGCTGGCCGACTGCAAATTCCGCAGGAGTACCTGCAAGCGATCGGCGCGGAGGGGAAGATCAAGATCGAGTTGGAAGAAGGACGGATCGTCCTGTATCCGCCCCCTCCCAAACGCGCTTAGTCCAAGCGGAACAAGCGGTGCCAGATGGAGCTTTTCCGTTGCTCGCGCTGGATCTTAGCCAGTTCCGCCTTGACGGCCAGAATATCATTCATCGTTTTGGTCAAGCGCCAGTCCCGTTCCTTCAGACTGGTACGGATATAGGCTTCCTGCTTCTCCACGCGCTCGGTCAAGGCATGGTGAGCGAGTTCTTGCTGCTGGACGTGACACGCCAAGGCGTGCAGTCTCGCTTCCCATTCATTCGGGCGCAGATCGAGCTGCTGGGGCACTTGCGCGGATGAGGGTGCAGGTACAGGGGCGGGTGCGGGTGACAAAGAGGCGGCGCTTTCAGAACGGGCGGATTCAGGAGAATGTTGACTGGCGATCATGAGGGCGGCTTCCTCCTGGGGAAAAAGCTGGTCCTTGGTCAAGCGGTAAAATCGCTCCAGCGCGGTCACGTCAATCTGACGATATTCCCGGCGGTTCTGGCTGTCGCGGACGAACCAGTACCCCTGTTGTTCCAATAATAGGCTCCATTTGCGCAAGGTGCTTGCCCCGATTCCCAGCTTTCGGGCTACCTCTTTGCCCGTATAGGTTCTCTCCCTGGCGACCAATTCAATAACGTTTCCCAACGATCATCCCTCCTGTCTCAACAATTCCTTCTTCTTACTAGGCTTTTCGTTGCCAAACGGGCATATCCTGTTGCCAATCGTGCGACAATTTCTAGCAGCCTTCGTACGAGACGCATCGTTGTGTCGACTGGCGTCAATCCCTGATTTCGGCAGGCATGCAGAGGACATTGGACCAGGGGGTACACGTACATTTTCGATCAATCTCCGCTTTTGCTCTAGGTAGGCACTGCCAAACGTACATAGGATGCAGAAGAAGGAGGGATTGATAACATGGCATTTAGAGACCAGGTAAGAAAATTT
>DASQMM010000079.1:0-5282 GCA_035645495.1 Brevibacillus sp.
GGATGTGATCGGCTCGGGCACTGTGGGGACGGGCTGCATCTTGGAGTTGGGTGAGGAAAAGGGAGGCTGGCTTAAGCCAGGGGATGTGATCGAGCTGGAGGTAGAACGGCTCGGCGTGTTGTGCAATTCAATCAAAAAATAAAACGGAAAAGAGGGGAAATCGATGGCTTTCTATCATCGCATGGGAGAAATTCCGCATAAAAGGCACACTACCTTTTATAAGCCGAATGGCGAACTGTACCGCGAGCAGGTCATGGGCACCAAAGGGTTTTCCGGCATTCAATCCATCCTTTATCATCACAATCCCCCGACACAAGTGCGGGAGACGCGCAAGTACGCAGATGTTCGTCTAGAGTTTGTGGAGCAGGAGGATCTCAAGCATCAGCACTTTAAGACATTTGATCTCAAAGAGGGCGGCGACCCGGTGTTTGGCCGTCAGTATCTGCTCGGAAACAGTGATGTCGTGTTGGGTGTTTGCGCTCCGACAGACCCAATGAACTACTTTTATCGCAATGCGGACGGCGATGAAGTGTTGTTCGTGCATCAGGGGACAGGAGAGCTGCAAAGTATTTTCGGCACATTGACCTATCAGCCGGGGGATTATCTCGTGATTCCCATCGGGACTACGTATCGGATCGTTCCCGCCGAGCAAAGCCGCTTTCTTGTGATCGAGTCCCAAAACGAAATCGTGCCGCCAAAGCGCTATCGCAATGAGCATGGTCAATTGCTGGAGCATTCCCCTTTTTGCGAACGGGATATTCGTTTGCCGGAGCGTTTGGACACCCATGTAGAGTCAGGCAATTTTGAAGTGCGCGTCAAAAGGCAGTCTGTGGTGTACAGTTACTTTTTTGACTTTCATCCATTTGACGTCGTGGGCTGGGATGGGTATCTTTACCCATATGCACTGAGCATACATGATTTTGAACCGATTACCGGCCGGGTTCATCAGCCGCCGCCAGTCCATCAGACCTTTGCTGGACACAACTTCGTCATCTGCTCCTTTGTGCCGCGGATGTATGATTACCATCCACAGTCGATTCCGGCACCGTATTTCCACAGCAATGTCGAGAGCGACGAGGTGCTGTATTATGTTGATGGCAACTTTATGAGCCGCAAAGGGGTCTTCGAAGGCTCGATCACGCTGCATCCCATGGGAATCCCGCACGGACCGCATCCCGGCAAGATCGAGGCGAGCATCGGCAAGACCGAGACGAAGGAGCTTGCTGTCATGCTGGATACCTTCCAGCCGTTGCGTGTGACGCGCCAGGCTTTGCAGGTGGAGGATCAGGAGTATATGGCGAGCTGGCTGCCGCCGCGCGAGTAGAGAACAGGAGGGGCTTGCATGGAGTTGCAGGTAAGTGAATTAGCCAGACAGGAAAAATACAAGCTGCTGATCGGGTGCATCGTGCCGCGTCCGATCGCTTGGGTCACATCTCTCGGGGAAAACGGAATAGTAAACGCCGCACCCTTCAGCTATTTCAACGTGGCGAGCATCGAGCCGATGATGGTGTCTGTCGCCGTCATGCGCAAGCCGGGCAGCGTACCCAAAGATACCGCTCGCAACATTGCGGCGAACAGACAGTTCGTCGTAAACATGGTAGATGTCCACAATGTAGATGCAGTAAACCAGACTTCTGCAGATTATCCTCCTGATGTGAGCGAAGTAGAGGCATTGCGGCTTCAGACATCGCCATCCACGATGATTGAGGTCCCGCGACTGACGGCATCGCGCATCCATTTTGAATGCAAGCTGCACCAGATCGTCGAGTTGGGCTCTCCAGCGACCTCAGATCTGATCATCGGCGAAGTCGTTCATGTCCATGTAGCAGACGAACTCTATGAGGCAGGACGCATTGATGCTGCCGCCTTCTCGCCCGTCAGCAGGCTGGCAGGGCACACGTATGCTACCTTGGGCGAGATGTTTGATCGCCCTCGTCCTGAGTACAATGCTCCGCTTGCGGACAAATAAAAGGAAATGGGGCTGGATTATTCCAGCCCGGGGTAGCGTGACACGGCGTCTGGACGTATCCAGCGGTCGTACTCCGAAGAGATCGTAGCGTTGACGGGAGGGCCGTAGGGCGTTACATTCGGCTCCGATCCGTCTGGTCGAACAACGTTTTGCTGGTAGTAGTACTGCTGCTGGTCCTGGATAAGGCTTTCATCTTGTACGGTTTTCGCGGAGCATCCGCCAATCCACAGGGAGATGGCAAGGAGCGCGAGCAGGAATGGCATGGAAATCACCTCAACGGTAGCGTGAACTCAAACGGCTCCATTCATGCATCTGGAACAATCTCCGTCCAGGGGCGGAGGACAAATCCCTCTACGGGCCATTTTGCAGGCTCTGTTCGTCGGGTATCCTGAGGATACAAGGAAAACACGGAACCGTAGAGAGGAAGGGAAGTCATGAGAGAAAATCGTTTATATCGTTCGCGCACAGATCGGCGTTTGTTTGGGGTGTGTGGCGGAATCGCTGAATTTTTACGAATCGATGCGACGCTGGTACGGATCGGAGTAGTCATTTTGACCGTTTGTACCGGTATACCGATTCTGATCTATTTTCTGCTCGCTTTGATCATGCCCAAAGAGCCGCACTGGTCCCATGAGTACAAGAAATATGGCAGATATGACCGCGAAGCCGACTTCTATGATTACCATACCGAGCCGGATGTGGACAGCCAGCTTGAACGTCTGGAAAAGCGGGCATTGGTCATGGAAGTGCAGCGCTTGCGGGAAGAATTGCTGAAATACAAAGGAATCTAGGAACGAAGAAGGATGGCGAAATCTGCGCCGTCCTTTTTTGTATGTAGAGGAGTCTGCAGGTTAGAGAAATAAGCGGAAAGTAAGAGGAGATCAGGCAAAGAAACAGGAAACAATTGGAACTCCCTGCATATCATGTAAGGTGGAAAACCTACATAGGGAGGGAAAGAGAGTGTATGTCGGCGTGTTCGATATGAATCAGCGCTTGGAAAAGACCCGCAAAATCCTGCGCGAGAAGCAGCACCTGAAAAAGCTGATCGAAGAAGACATCCGTGAGCTGGAACGGGACGTGCAGGACTTGGAAGAAATTTTGAACCAATGTCAGCAGCCTACCTTGCAGCGGTCATAACATGAAAAAAAGTGGCAGACTGGCGATGATCCCAGTTGCCACTTTTCTAATTTATGGTTATTACGATTTCCAAATATCGGCCACGATCTCGAAAGAACGGAGCCGGTCAGCGTGATCGTACATGGAAGTGGTGATCATCAGCTCGTCTGCTTGTGTGGCATCGAGCAGCTCTTGCAGCTTCTGTTTGACTGTCGAAGGGCTGCCGATGATCGAGGACCCGAGTTGGGAGAGTACGGTGAGCTTTTCGAACTCTGACCACAACTCATCCATATTTTCTACCGGCGGCTGGACGGGCTTTCGGTCATCGCGAATAATTTGCAAAAACGACTGATAATGCGAGGTAGACAGGTATTGCGCACGCTCGTCCGTGTCGGCAGCCATGACGTTGACCCCTACCATGGCATACGGCTCCTCCAGCACCTCAGAAGGACGGAAGTGATGGCGGTAGACGTCTAGGGCCGGCAGGATGTAGTTGGGTGAAAAGTGCCCTGCGAAGGCAAAGGGCAGACCGAGCATGCCAGCCAATTGAGCGCTGAAATCACTAGAACCCAACAGCCAGATAGGGATAGACAAGCCCTCCCCCGGAATAGCGCGAATTCCTGATGCAGACGCTTCCGAAGAGGGTTTGAAGTACCCGCGTAGCTCGGTTAGCAGTTCCGGGAAGTCAGCTCCGCCGACGTTTTGATGGCGTCGCAAGGCTCGTGCCGTCCGTTGATCGGTACCGGGAGCCCGTCCCAACCCGAGGTCGATGCGCCCCGGATATAGCGATTCAAGCGTTCCGAACTGCTCCGCGATGACAAGTGGCGCGTGATTGGGCAGCATGATACCGCCGGACCCGACCCGAATGGTGGAAGTGCCAGCCGCGATGTACCCGATCAAAACCGAGGTAGCGGAACTGGCGACACTGGGCATTCCGTGATGCTCTGCCACCCAGTAGCGCATAAATCCCCATTTCTCCACATGCTGAGCGAGATCGAGACTTTTGCGAAAAGATTCGGCAGGTGTGCTTCCCTCGACAATGGGGGAAAGATCCAGCACGGAAAGGGGAATATCGCGCAATTGCTTGCTTGGGCCTTGATCTATGTTCGAATGAGCCATTTTTGCTTCCTCCTTTATTGAAAAGCGGACTTGTATGAGACGTTTTGGGTAATAGTTGGTACTTTGCATGGTAAAGTTGACGCGATTTTGTGTCAATGCTTCGATGCTTTGACCCTGCACTTCCATAGAAAAAAGCCCGGTCAGGGGCCTTTTCGCCAATCCCTGCCGGACTTATTGTTTGGTCAAAATCACTGGACCATCCGCTGTAATCGCCAATGTATGCTCATACTGCGCCGATAGCTTGCCGTCGCGCGTGCGAGCTGTCCAACCGTCTTCGTCGATCTTGGCATGGTAGGTGCCAATATTAAGCATCGGTTCGATCGTCAGGACCATGCCTTCTTTCAGGCGAGGGCCGCGACCTGGAGGACCGAAGTGGGGAACATACGGCTCTTCATGCATCTTCTGTCCGATCCCGTGGCCGGTAAAATCGCGTACGACCGAATACCCTTCCGCTTCGGCATAGGATTGGATCGCGTGGGAAATATCACCGATCCGGTTGCCCACGACTGCTTGTTCTATCCCCAGATAGAGGGCTTTTTCGGTCACTTCCAAAAGTCTTTTCGCTTCGGCGGAAATATTCCCCACAGCATAGGACCAAGCGGAGTCTGCTAGCCAGCCGTCTTTTCGGACGACCATATCAATCGTTACGATATCTCCATCCTGCAACGGTTCCTTTTTGGGGAAGCCGTGACAGATGACGTCGTTGACGGAGCCGCAGGTTGCATACGGATAACCCGAATAACCTTTTTGCTCCGGTGTAGCGCCGTGTTTGGCCAAAAACGCTTCTACAAACTGGTCGATCTCCCATGTGGAGATACCGGGACGAATCATCTTGGCGATCTCGCGGTGGCAGGCAGCCAGGATCTTTCCCGCCGCCCGCATTAATTCAATCTCTTCAGGTGTTTTGAGGATGATCATGGTCTCTCTCCTTGTTCTCGCATAGGTTCGCTACACGGTATAGTATATAGTGTAGACTGGTTTAGGGCCAATTGCCACCGTCAAAAACGCGTGGTAGGATGAGGAGGAAAAAATCTACTGGGGGTAGGTAGCGTGGACAAGTTTCAAGAGCATCTGGCAA
>DASQMM010000080.1:0-9247 GCA_035645495.1 Brevibacillus sp.
AAAAGGGTTTCGGCATACTGTTCAGTACGTGTTAGATGCGAGCGGGTCCGCCATCTTCGCCTATGGTGATCGCTTCTATACCATTATGAAGATGATTGATGGCCAGGAGGCGGATAATGCTTCGCTGTACGACGTCAAAAAATCAGCAGAGACACTCGCTCGCTTTCATATAGCTGCACAAGGTTTTCCCGTGCCTCACAGCTCCTATACCTATGAAGGCACACCGGCATTGTTGGATAAATGGGAAAGTCGTCTGGAACAATTTGAACGAATTACCTGGTCGATTGATCTGAATGGTCCGCAAAATCGAATCGAGCAATTGATACAGCAAATGGCTCCCCAGGTCATTCGCGATGGGCAGGATATTTTGCAAAATGCTTACAAATTGGCGCTTACCCCAGAAATGTATGTGGCTCTAGAGAGAGGAACATTGGCTCATCGGGATGTGGCGAGTCACAACTTTTTGCTGACAAACAGAGGAAACTGCTATCTCATAGATCTGGATACCGTGGGTCATGACCTGCAGCTGGTTGATCTGGTTCAGTTGATGTCTCGGATGCTGATGATGCAGGAATACCGGGTCCAATCTTTTGTCGAGGCTATGGAGGCATATAGCAAGGTCAAACCTCTCAGTGATACGCAAATCTGGATGGTGCACCAGTTGCTGCGCTATCCTGACAATGTGCTGCGTGAAATTACAGGTCTGTACAGCAATCGTCCCGGCTATCATATGCGCGGGGTGCTTCAACTGGTGCAGATGGAAGGCAGGCTGCAGCAGCAGCGGAGCATGTTCCTGGAAGCGGGGGACCAGATCTTGCAGCGCTCGCCGTGGGGAAATTATCACTTTGTAGGGTAAAAAAGAAGGGGCTGCCCATAGTTTTTGGGACAGCACCTTCTTCGTGTTCATTATTTGGAAGCCGGTTTGGAAAGGTCGATCGTGTATTTGGCAAAGCCGTCTTCCTGAGTGGTAATGTATTTCAGGTTGGGCATTTTATCCGCGTATCGCTTCGCATCCGGGGATGTTTTGAAGGTCACGTTGAGATCTCCCTGGATTGGTGCAAAAGACCAGTTGTTATCTGCAGCAGGATTGATCGTTTTTTCACTCAGAATGTAGTTGATCACGACTTGGCGGCTTTCATCAGGGGAATCGATAATGATATTGGAACCGTCCAAACCAGGGAAGCTTCCGCCGCCACTTGCGCGGTAGTTGTTGGTCACGATGATGAACTTGTCTTCCGGATTGATCGGCTTGCCGTTGAAGCTCAGGTTTTTAATACGGTGAGCGTTCGCGTCAGCCAGTTTGCCATCCAGCGCATAACGGGACGGCTGTGTTACGTCGATCTGGTATGTAACACCGTCGATCACATCGTAGTTATAGGTTGGGAAGGCTTCGTTCACCAGAGGCTGTTCTTCTTTTTTCTTCACATCGATCTGGTTGAATTGGCCAGCAGCGCGCTCCAGCCATTCTTTCACATCGGAGCCCTTCACCAGTACTGCGTTTACAGTGTTCGGATAGATGTACAAATCAGAAACGTTCTTGATTGCGATGGTCCCTGTCGGAATATTGGTGTAGTAGCTCGCCCCGTTGCGTCCGCCCGCTTTGAATGGCGCACCAGCAGAAAGAACCGGAATTCCTTCGTATTCCGTACCTTTGATATGGTTTTCCACATACCATTTTTGTGCGTTTGTTACGATCTGGATCGAAGGGTCGTCCTGCACCAGCGCAAAGTAGCTAAAGATGGGAGAGGTAGTGGTTCCTACCGCAGAACGCACCCATTCTACAGTGTGGTCGTGGTCTTCCTTCACCGCGGCGATTAGATCTTTATCTGCTTCTACTAACGGAGCTTTTTTGGCTACATCGTAAATAGGCCGTGCAGCAGTTTGGGAATCTGCTACTTTCCATTTGCCGTTTTCCTGCTTCAAGGTGAGGTCGATCACACCCAGATGATTGCCCCAATAGCCAGGCATGACGGCTGGTTTTCCGTTGATCGTCCCTTTGGCAACGTCGATGCCTTCGATGCCCTCGAAGTTAGGTCCTGGGAACAAAGCGTGGGAATGGCCGAACAGCAGTGCGTCGATGCCCTCTACCTTGCTCAATTGGAAGGTAGCGTTTTCTGCCATTTCTTCTCCTTCTGTGCTGCCGATTCCGGAGTGAGGCACCGCAATGATGATGTCTGCTCCTTTGGCCTTCATTTCAGGAACGAATTTTTTAGCGGTCTCTACGATATCCTTCGCAATGACTTTTCCTTCCAGATTGGCTCTGTCCCACTGCATGATTTTTGGCGGAACGAAGCCGATCACGCCGACTTTGAGAGCTACATCTTTGCCGCTTTCATCTTTAAATGTCCGATCCAGAATCAAGTAAGGCGTGAACTGATTCTTGTCATTGTCGGGATTGTCGTCTTTGTCATCCACGTACACATTGGCGTTGACATAGGGGAATTTAGCACCTTTCAGACTGATCTCCAAGTGCTCCAGTCCGAAGTTGAACTCGTGGTTGCCGATGTTGCCCGCATCGTAGTCAAGCAGGTTCATCGCTTTGTACACTGGGTGTACTTCTCCGTCTTTCAGCGGATCTACCTTTGCTACGTAATCGCCCAAAGGATTGCCTTGGATGAGGTCGCCATTGTCGATGAGGATGCTGTTTTTCACTTCTTCTCGAGCTTTTTTGATCAGCGTAGCTGTTTTTACAAGGCCAAATTCATCTGTTTCTTTATCTTGATAGTAATCGTAGTTGACAATATTCGTATGGATGTCGGTTGTTTCCAGCAGACGCAATTTCAGGGTTGATTCCGAATTTGCGCTTGCAGGAGTAATCGGAAAGGCAAAGGCACTGACCACCAACGACGTACTGAGCAAAAAGCTTGCCAGTAATTTCTTGTTTGGCTTCATAATAAATTCAATAACCTCCAAGTCATGAATAATATCATACAAAAAGATTTTACCATTATAGACAGAATATTGGTATAAATTCCTAATTGAATTTGTCGTAAATATGAGAATGTTGAAGAGACGCGAGTATGTGACCCCTTCCTTCTGGCAAAACTAGGAAAAAAGTCTAGTGAAGGGGTTCATCGTACTATGAAAAGAAAATGGATGGTCTATGCCTCATGGGCAGCAGCCCTGTTGACGGGGTTGATCGTGGGGATCGTGATGATGCTGCAGCCGGGTGGGGACAAACAAAATAGCTTGACCCGGTTGTTTTCCCCGAGTTCAGAGAATGCGGCAAGAGTGATGGGCAACACCTATAATCTCGTATTGACCCGTACCTATTTATGTGGTGTGAGAGACGAGGAGTACAAGCCTGTAACGGCGAATCGCTTGCCTGATATGATGGCAGATTACAAGGGCTGGGAGATCGTCTCCGCTGACGCCCACAAACTGATTTTGCTTAAAAGGGAGCATGATCTATCCCCGGCCTGCAAGGAAAATGGGTATTTCGGATTGAATGAGGACGGCATGCTTACGTTGTTCCACGGTCTTCCCAAGGAGCAGGAGGTCGTCCAAACCTTTTACCGGATCAACACCGCGAAAATGGAAGCAAGTCTCTCCAAGGAAGAATTGGAGAACTTGAAGCAAGGAATTCGAATTCATGACCTGGCGGAGTACAATAGTGTGTTGTCTACTTATGGTGAGTTTCAATTGATGGAGGAAGAGTGAGAGGGGCCGTCCCGAGGACAGCCCTTTTTATTTTCGAATTCATTGCTAGTCCATTTGGACCTCAACAATTCTCCAGCGTCCCCAAGGCGTTTCCCGATGCAGGAGAAAGAGCCAGCTGCCGGAGCGTTTCCTGCCGTTTTGCCCCACGTAATCGACATGAACGGGGAGCGCCACGAAGAAAAGTCCAGCTTCATCAGACGGCGGAATATCCTCTTGTCGCTTGACACCTTGGACAGAAAGAAGCGATTCTGGCAGCGGGAAGCCAGAAGTGGTCATCCGCAGTGTGTGCTGATCATGCTCGTTCAATGAAGTGAGAAAATAGCCAACCAGCTCCTCGGGTTCTGCACGGACCAAGGTCTGGGCCAAAAGTCCGGATGACTTGAGGATCATCAAGCTGTGGCTGGGGTCTGGTTCCGTGCGGCGATGAGTTGAACTGCCGAAGAAATGGATGCAAAAATGGCCGGGAAAGGCATTTCCGCGTATGGCGCCAGCCCCATGCGGCATACCGTGCATGGAGGCGGCAAAAAATTTGCCGTCCACTTCGACCAGGATCGCACGCCGTTTCCAGCTCCATTTGCCCTGATAGATTTCTTTCATGATCATGGTATCCGCGCGAGTCAAGGGCTGGACGTCAGCGTGACGGCTGCCTGCTCGCCGCTGCACCATGAACCGCTGCCCGGTCTCCAGGTCGACGACAGTGGCATTCTCCATGCGCTCAAAGGATTTTTTCACTTGTTCCCAGGGAAGCGGATTTCCGTAGTGTGCTTGCTCCACAATTTGAACGAACTGCTCCACCTGTTGCCTGGCTTTTGCCGGGATCAGGAGGAGCCGCGATTTTTGCGGATCGTACAGTCGACCATCATGATCGTACCAATACAAGCGTTTATTCATCGCCATCGTGGCTCGGACCCAGTGCGGATTGCAAGTAGACTCTTTGGTTCGGGCACGCGAGATTTGCTTGATAAATGCACGGTCTGCCTGAAAGGTGATGGTTGTGACGAATGAGGATTCGGGAGAGACGCGAACTGAGATGGCAATATTGCGTCCCTTTACCGTTGTGGCATCTACTTGAGCAGGAGCAAGGATGAGAAAATAAAGGCAAAAGCAGCATACTATTCGAAAAAACAGCCGCATGACGGTCACCTCCACTCATTAGTCTGCGCTGCAAAGAAAAGGAGCAAATCTGCAAATCTTGCCAACATAAGCGATTGGCCGATGCGCATACTGTTTCCATACGGCGGTCTTGAGGAGGTATCTTTCGCATGGGCTCAATGCCGAGAGGAAGCTATAAGGACCAATTCCACCAACGTTTGTATGTTCAACTCAACCAAGGCCATAACAAGCTGGACTATCGCCGAATCAGCAAGATCCAGGATGAGATGCGAAACCATGTTGATGAGTATGCTCATATGCTGCACGATGAGGCTGATACGCTGGGGATGAACAAACACTAGGTGACGCCGTATGACCCGCTCTCCATTCAGAGCGGGTTATTTCCGTCTTGTTTCGCGCTCATGGAAATGCATGTTCGCTTTGTTGGCGCTTTATGATACAGTAGAGATACGAATCTTTGTATCATTGGCAGGAGAATGGATTATGCGCATTATTGGAATTGACCCGGGAATAGCCATCGTCGGATTTGGCGTGGTGGACAAAGAGGGAAGCCAGCTTCGCCCTGTTCAGTACGGCAGCATCCAGACACAGGCAGGCCTTTCCGTTCCTCTACGGTTGAAGCAGATCTTCGAAGCGATGCAGAGTCTGCTTGAGACTTATCGCCCGGATGAGATGGCGGTAGAGAAGTTGTTCTTTAATAAAAATGTAACGACAGCCTTTACGGTCGGGCAGGCGAGAGGTGTGATTCTGCTCGCGTCCGAAATGGCTGGCGTACCCGTCTATGAATACACCCCGATGCAGGTGAAACAAGCGGTGACCGGTTATGGTGGTGCAGAGAAAAAACAGATTCAGGAGATGACCAAGCTGCTCCTTCGTCTCAAAGAAGTGCCAAAGCCAGACGATGTGGCTGATGCTTTGGGTATTGCATTGACTCATGCGCAGTTCCGCGCATTTATTTCGATTTCGGAAGGGGTTCGCCGATGATTGATTTCGTGGAAGGCACCTTGTGCTATTTGGATTCAGAATACGTGGTGATCGAGACGAACGGGATCGGCTACCGGATTTTTTGTCCGAACCCTTATCAGTTTGTCCGTGATGAAGGAAACCGGACGAGGTTACATACGCATCATCATGTGCGGGAGGATGCGATTCTCTTGTACGGGTTTGCGAGCCGTGATGAGCGGGATTTGTTTCGCAGGCTGCTCGATGTCAGCGGCATAGGCCCCAAGGGAGCTTTGGCGATCCTGGCCGCTGCGACACCTGAGCAAATCGTCATGGCAGTACAACAAGAGAACGTCACGTATTTAACAAAATTCCCAGGAATAGGAAAAAAGACAGCGCAACGCATGATTCTGGACTTGAAGGACAAATTGGTAGGCTTTACGCCATCGGCTATCCTTACTGTTGCAACCGGGGAACTGGCGCAGGGAGAAAAGGCAGCCTCCGCTCTGAACGAAGCCCTCGAAGCGTTGACTTCCCTTGGTTACTCTGATGGAGAATTGCAAAAAATCAGGAATGCGCTGTCTGAAAAGGCCAAAGGTGGGGACACGGTAGAGGCGCTCATCAAGCAAGGGCTGGCTCTGCTGATGAGGGGGTAGACTATGGACGAGCGCATTATTACGACACAGATGAACCTGGAAGAGGACGCGGCTGAGTTCAGCTTGCGACCGCGGTATCTGAATGAGTACATCGGTCAGCAGCAGGTAAAGGAAAACCTGAAGATCTTCATTGAGGCGGCCAAGATGCGCCACGAGTCGCTGGATCACGTCTTGCTGTACGGACCGCCTGGATTGGGGAAGACCACGCTGTCCCAGATCATTGCCAATGAAATGGGCGTCAACATCCGCACCACCTCGGGACCTGCGATCGAAAGGCCGGGCGACCTAGCTGCGATTCTGACCAATCTGCAGGAAGGGGATGTCCTATTCATCGACGAGATTCACAGGCTGAACCGGAGCGTGGAAGAGGTCCTTTATCCTGCGATGGAGGATTTCGCACTGGATATCATCATCGGCAAAGGGCCGAGTGCCCGCAGCGTCCGTTTGGATTTGCCGCCCTTTACGCTTGTGGGGGCGACCACTCGAGCAGGGATGCTGTCAGCTCCGTTGCGGGACCGATTTGGAGTCGTCAACCGGCTTGAATTCTATACGGTGCCGGAACTTGCCTTCATCGTCTCTCGCGCCGCAGATATTTTGCAGGTTGAGATTCGCGAAGCGGGAGCGCAGGAGATCGCCAGGCGTTCGAGAGGGACACCGCGTGTCGCCAATCGTTTGCTCAAGCGTGTTCGTGATTTTGCCCAGGTGCGGGGGGAAGGTGTCATAACGGACGAGATTGCCAAAGAAGCTTTGGAGCGGCTGCAGGTAGATGCGTGCGGTTTGGATCATATCGATCACAAGCTCTTGTTGGCGATCATGGACCGCTTCGATGGCGGACCAGTGGGCCTTGATACCATTGCTGCCACGATTGGTGAGGAATCACAGACGATTGAGGATGTGTGCGAGCCTTACCTGATGCAGATCGGCTTTATGCAGCGTACACCGCGTGGTCGCGTGTTGACACCAAGCGCCTATCAACACTTTGGTCGGGAGATGAAAGCATGAATCCAATCGCCAAGCTCTTGATTATCGGCGGAGCGGTCCTCATTGTGATCGGATTGCTATGGCAGGTAGGCGGACGCTTTCTGCCTTTGGGCCGGTTGCCTGGAGATATTGTCGTAGAAAAGGAAAATGTCAGGTTTTACTTTCCCATCGTGACTTGCATCGTGATCAGCATCGTGCTGTCTCTTGGCATGTACCTGTTTCGGTTGTTCAAATAAGGATTGTGCAGACAGAAAAACCATGGAGAAATCCGTGGTTTTTTCTTTTGTCCAAATCGTCAAAAACGCCAAAAAGGGAAGGAGAACTGCCAATGATTGTCGAAAAAGTGGGTTGGTAATGCCAAAATTCGACGAATACAGGTGAAAGGAAGGACGAGGGACGACATGTGGAAGAAATGGATGGGTAAAGTCCTCTCCGCAGGCCTGATCACAACTTTGCTTCTGGGTGGACAGCTTCCGGCACAAGCCAAGAGCAAAGATATTCGGGTTGCATTGTTCGTAGATTCAGGTCAGGGGTATCGAGGAGTGGTACCTTCGATCACGTTGACCTCCGAGGGCGGCATGGACGTGACATTGTCCAGTGCCGAGGGGAAAACAGAACTGCCGGAGATGAATGGAGAAGCAGCGCGCTTTCGAGTAGACGAGTTCCACCTGATCGTCGCGGAGACGGCAGATTGGAACCAGGCTCAAGGAATAGCGCAGCAATTAAGTCAGCGCAAGTACGAGGGAACCATTCAGGCAGTACAAAAGGGTTCACAGATGCTCTACCAGGTTGTGAGCGGGTCCTACGCTACGTATCAGGCAGCGTCCAAACAGGCTCAGACCGTTGCACAGGCGACTGGACAAAAGCCAGTGGTCAAGGGGCCATTTCATCTGGAGGCGGGTAGATACCGCAACCTGCAGGAAGCAATGGACTGGAAACGAACTTTTGAGACATCAGGTTATCCGGCCTATCCGGTGATCATCCAGGACGGAAAGAGAGAGGAATACGCCCTATGGGTAGGGGATGAAGTGAGCGGGGAGGCCCTGCAAGCCTTGAAGCGAAAAGTATCGTCGGAAATTCCTGGATTTTCGTACACGGAAGCAGCAGCCTCTTCTTATGTTATCCTCAAGCAGGACGTGTATGGGTCGGCTAGAGATACGATCTGGAAATACGTATTCTCACCTCGCTCCAAGCTGATTGCAGAGCCCCAGCGCAGCCGAGGCACAGCGCTGATCGGAGTAGTGGAGCGCGATCAGCGGACCTATCGCGGAAAAATGGAGCTTTCCTCGTACAATGGCTATCTGACGCTTGTAAACGAACTGCCGCTGGAGGAGTATCTCTACGGCGTCGTCGGATCGGAAATGGCTCCTGGATGGCCTTTGGAGGCATTGAAAACCCAAGCGGTCCTGGCTCGGACCCGTGCGGTCGGCTTGGGCAATAAATACGGGGTGGCCAATCTGTCAGACACCGTCTATGAGCAAGCCTATTACGGATTCGCCAAGGAATCGGCTGATATTCGCGAAGCGGTGGACGAGACGAAGGGAGAAATCATCACCTATCGTGGTAAAGTGGTGGAATCCTTGTATTATTCCAACGCCGGGGGCATGACAGCAGACGGAAGCGAAGTGTGGGGCAATCCTGTCCCTTATTTGAGACCGGTCGAAAGTGACGATTATGGTCCGATGGTGCAAGCCAACCTCTGGTACCAGGTATCCCTGGCCGATGGCAGATTGGGTTATGTGAGAAGCGATCTGGTCAAAGATACAGGCTTTACCAATGCGATGGGATTGCGACAGGCAGTCGTTGCTACGGACAATACCAATCTGCGCTCAGGGCCAAGCACAGCCTTCCATCGCGTGTTAGCTACCCTGCCTTATGGCGCTTCGCTGACGATC